>JARFRI010000210.1 GCA_029287335.1 Phycisphaera sp.
CAAGGCCACGGTGAAGACGGCCTGAAGATGCTTGCCGCCGCACGTGACGCCACGGGTTTGCCAATTGTCACGGAGGTCTTGACGCCCTCGGATGTTGATCTCGTTTCCAAATATGCCGACTGTCTGCAGATCGGCACGCGCAACGCGCAGAACTTCAAGCTGCTCGAGGCGGCGGGGGAGTCGGGTAAGCCTGTGCTGTTTAAGCGTGGCATGTCGATGACGATCGATGAGTACCTGCAGGCGACCGACTACATCCTCGCGGCGGGCAACCCGAACGTGATCCTGTGTGAGCGCGGGATCCGCACCTTCGAAGACCACACGCGCAACACGCTGCCATTGGCCTCCGTGCCCGAGCTCAAACGACGCAGTCACCTGCCCATCATCGTGGACCCCAGTCATGGCACGGGCCACGCCTACCTCGTGCCGGACATGTCGCGCGCTGCGGTTGCTGCCGGGTGTGACGGATTGGCGATCGAAGTGCACCAAAATCCCAGCCAAGCGATGACCGATGGGGCCCAGTCGATCACGCCCGCGGCGCTGGCCGAGTTGATGGGTTCGCTGGCGCGCGTCGCCGAGGCGGTGGACCGGACCTGCCTGCCTTTATCAGCGGTGTGATTCTGTACCACGATTTTCTTGCAACCGACACGGCTGGCCCGCGTATCATTCATTGATACCCAGGTGTGTGCGTGATGATTCAGACGACCGATCTTCGAGTGGACTACGACGGCTTCACCGCGGTCCACGACCTTACTCTTGAAAT
This sequence comes from Phycisphaera sp., assembly GCA_029287335.1. Taxonomy (GTDB): domain Bacteria; phylum Planctomycetota; class Phycisphaerae; order Phycisphaerales; family Phycisphaeraceae; genus JAHQVV01. The sequence continues at coordinate 761 of JARFRI010000210.1, forward strand.
CCCGGCCGGCCAGGTCTTTGGCCTCATCGGCCCCAACGGCGCAGGCAAGACCAGCACGATCCGTGTCCTCGCGACGCTGCAGCAACCGACCTATGGCGAGGTCCGCGTCGGCGGCTTCGATGTCGCCGAACAAAGCGATCTGGTCCATGGCATCCTCGGATACATGCCCGACCTCGCGCCGGTGCATGACGACCTCAAAGTCTGGGAGATGCTGGACATGTTTGCCGCCGCGCACGGCGTCGAGCGCCGCGAACGCAAGCGCCGAGTGGGCGAATGCCTAGACATGGTGAGCATGGGCAATAAGCGCGATGTGAAGGGCAAGGCCTTGTCACGCGGGATGATGCAGCGCGTCGTATTGGCGAAGACGCTGTTGCACGAGCCGAAGGTGCTGCTGCTGGATGAACCGGCCAGCGGCGTGGACCCGGTCGCGCGGATCGAGTTCCGCCGCATTATGCGACGCCTGGCCGACGAGGGCCGATCGGTGCTGGTCTCGTCGCACATCCTCACTGAGTTAGCAGATATGTGCGACGCGATCGGCGTGATGCGCGAGGGGCGCATGGTCGTCCATGGCAAGATCGACGACATCGTTTCCAAGTTGCAGCCCAAACGCATCGTCGAAATCGACTGCCCCGGACACGCCGCCTCCGCCGCCGCCCAGCTCCACGCCCGGCCCGGTGTCGTTGCGACGAGTCACCAAGGCAATACCGTTTTGGTCGAGTTCAAGGGCGATGCAAACGAACTGTCCCGGCTGCTGGCCTTCCTGGTCGGCGGCGGCGTCGCGGTCACCCGCTTTGTCGAAAAACGCTTTGGTGTCGAGGACATCATGCTCCAACTTGATGGCATGGAGATGACATGAACCCACTGATGATCTGGGACAACCCGTTGATCGTTCGTGGTGTCCGCACCCGCTTGCGGCTGCCGCTGCTGCTGAGTTGGGGCATCGTCACGATTGTCGCGTCGATGTTCTTGTACATCCTCGTCTCGGGCAACGCGATCAAATTCGAAAACGTCTCGCCGCAAGAGGCGGCACGCGATGCGATCCTTCCGCTGTTGATTATGCAGGGGCTGATCCTGATGGTGCTGGGCACCGGTGCGGTCGCGGGCGGCATGGCGAGGGAGCGCACGTATCGCCTGCTGGATTATCAACGGCTCACGCCGATGACCCCCAGTGCGAAGATTGTCGGCCTGCTCATCGGCCTGCCGATCCGCGAGTACTTCATGTTCGCGGTATCGCTGCCGTTTGTGTTTTATGCGGCGCATCGAGGGGGACTGGCCTTCAGCGTCCTCATCCAGTTTTATGTCGTCTTCATCGCCTCGGCGGTGCTCTACCACATGACCGGCCTGGCCGCGGGCATGATCGTCGACAAGCCCTGGCAGGCGGGCACGCTCTCGCAGGGCCTGGTCGTCATCCTCTACGTCGCGCTGCCACAGGTCTCCAACTTCGGTTTCACTTTCTTCGAGCACCTCACCGCCAGGCCCGTGTTCTATGGCCTCGTCAATCAACACCTCCTGCCCGACGGGATCGAGGGCGCGGTCCAGGGCATGCTCCAAGACCCGCGATACCAAACGGTCCGGTTCTTTGGCATGGTGCTCCCGCCACTGCTGTTTTCCCTTGCGGTGCAGGGCTTTGCGATCATGACGCTGTACGTGATGGTCTTCCGCAAGTGGCGAAGTGAGAAACGCCTGTCTTTTTCCAAGGGTTATGCGCTGCTGTTCTTCGCGGTGATCCAGTTATTCCTGGTGGGCAGTGTGCTGCCATTCATTCAGAACGATTCATTGTTTGTTGAGTTGGTGGATGCTTATGTCGAGATCGACAATGTCGGCCAGCCACAGCAGACGTTTATCTTCGCGATCCTCTTGATCACGCTGGTAGTCTCGGGCTGCGCGTCGCTCTTGACGCTGTTTCTGAGTACGCCCAACTGGTACCAATCCTTGGCCGGTTACCGCCGAGTGATTCGCAAGGGCAAGACGGTGCTGAGGTGGGATGATGATTCGGCGTCGGGCCTATCGGTGGCGGGGGGTTGCCTGCTGATGTCGGCGCTGAGTTTTATCGTGGTGTATCAGGCCGCGGATGAAGCGGGCCGTGTCGCGGCGAGTAACCCGATCTATGAAATCGTGCTGATCCTGCTGCTCTTTGCGGTGGTCTTGTTCACCATGCAGCAGATCATCGAGCAGTTTTCCGAACAGGTGCTGGTGATGGTGCTGTTTGCGGGCTGGCTTGTCCCGGTGCTCGCGGCGATCATTGTTTGGACCGTGGGCAACAGCCCGATCGAGGCGGTGTACCTCGCGTTGTTCTTCCCGTTCATCGGGTTGTACCTCGCCTCGGCGATGCTGATGAGTGATGGGCAAACGCCGATGTCTGCGGATGTGTTGCCCGAGGATCTTGCGATGCATGGGCAGACGATCGTGGTGCTGTCGATCCTGGTCTATGGCTTGGTGGCGGTTGTCTTGCTGGGTCGAGCCACGCGGCGATGGCGGATGATCAAGACGCTGGCAGGTGTTGCTACGACGGCTCCCGATGTTACAGATAGGCCCGAGCCAACCGAGTCGGCTGTGCCTGTCCCGGCCTATGCAAGTATCCAGTCCCCGCCGCCTAGCCCGCGGCAATGATGTCGGCGATGCCGGCCACGCCGAGCAGCACGCTGATGACGCCGTTGACGGTGAAGAAGGCCATGTTCAGTTGCTTGGTTCGCCCGCCCCAGACCAGGGCGTGTTCAACGATCAGTAGTGCACAGGTCAACCCCGCCGCGATCATGAACAGCAGGCCAAGTTGTTCGGACAGCCAAGCCACGCTGAGCAACGCCGCGATCGAGATCACATGCAATAAACGGCTGATCATCAACGCCCATCCCACACCCAGCCGTGACGGGATCGAGAACAAGCCAAGTTCACGGTCCGCTTCAGTGTCTTGCAATGCGTAGAGTACGTCGAACCCAGCAACCCACGTCAAGACCATCAGCGAGAGCAACCAAACAACCGGCTGGCCGAGATACGCCGGTTCGATGGCGAGGGCGGCGGCAACGGGGCTGATGGCCAACGCGAAGCCGAGGATGCCGTGGCATAGCCAGGTGAACCGCTTGGTCAGGCTGTAGCCCGCGAGCACGCCTAAGACTGGCAGGCTCAGGATCAGTGGGAATGGGTTGCTCGACAGAAAGATAAAGAACGCGGTGCAGACCACGAAGGCAAACGCACTGGCCAGCACGACCCAGAGCATCGTGTCCCACCGCACTCGGCCACTTGGTAGGGCACGCTGCTCGGTCCGCTTATTCTGCGCATCAATAACACTGTCGCTGAGCCGATTAAACGCCATCGCGAAGGTCCGTGCGAGAACCATGCACAACAGGATAAGCACGAACTCGCCGACGCTCGGCATGCGATCGGCCCAGCCCGCCGCGAGAAAAGTTGCCAAGAGCGCAAAGGGCAGCGCAAAGACGGTGTGACTGAGTTTGATGTCGCGCGCGATCGCCCCAAGTTGCTGCGCGATCGGTGGTGGTGGGGCGGT
>JARFRI010000243.1 GCA_029287335.1 Phycisphaera sp.
CGTCCAGCACCGCGTCCGCCAACTCATGGAAGACGCCCGCCCGCTCGTCGAGCGCGACGGACGAAGCAACTTCGAAGTGGCCGTCCAGGAAATCGTCGAGGGCAAGATCACCCTCGAACTGCAAAAAGACGCCCAAGAAAATTAATTCAGACTTCAACGAAGCACACTAGCCCCCGCTTGCCAAGGTGGGGGTTATCATTTGGCCATGGCTGATGACGCGCAACAACTCGCTGGCAAGCTAACTGACAAAAGAGTCCTGATCGCACTCTCCGGCGGGATCGCCTGCTACAAGACCGCAACCCTGGTCAGCCGACTCGTTCAGCGCGGCGCCGAGGTTCGCGTCATCATGAGCGATGCCGCCACAAAGTTCATCACGCCACTCACCCTGCAATCCCTCTCCGGGCACCCCGTGCTCACGAGCATGTGGGACCACGACGACCGACCCGACTCCCAGCACGTCGGCCTGGCGCGGTGGTGTGACGTGCTGGCCATTGCCCCTTGCTCGGCCGACATGATCGCCAAGCTCGCCCACGGCCTGACGCCCGACATCGTCTCACTTACCGCCAGCGCACTGCCCGCCAACACGCCACTGCTGCTCGCCCCCGCGATGAACGCCGACATGTGGGCCAACCCGATCTGCCAAAACAATCTCAAGACACTCCGCGAACTGCTGCCCAACTTAAGCGAGATCGGCCCCGATGAAGGCTGGCAAGCCTGCCGAACCAATGGCAGCGGCCGCATGTCCGAACCCGAGGCCATCCGCGACGCGATCATCACGATTTTGAATCAGTAGCACCGGCCATGAAAGTCGCCTTCAACAACTCGCTGGACGACATCGTCGCGGTCTACGAGGCGCTCGTCCTCAAGCAGCGGGAGACGGGCCAAGCCAGGAAGCCTTTCAAAAACATTCTGATCTTCGCGGGGTGGGGCGCGCTCTTTACCGGTGGCCTCTGGCTTCTGATGGAAGAGCCGCCCTACGTGTTGATGGGCATCTTCTTGGTGATCATCCTTTTCATGGCACTGCGATCAAAGTCCGGACTACGCAGTCGGCTACGCAAGCACCTCGCACTGTCGCACCCCGATGGTGAATGGCGAGCCAACATCACCGAGATCAGCGACGCTGGCATCACCAACATCTGCCAGGATAACGTCACCGCCTTTTGGTGGTCCCAAGTCTCAGAGATTGTTCGCGAAGAAAGCTACCTGCGTTTTTATACGCACCTCAGCTCCGTCTCACAGGTCCCCTTGCGCGTCTTCCGAACCCCCGAAGAACTCGATCGCTTTGAGGCCGAAGCCAACCGCCTCTGGCAGGCCCACAAAAACGACCCGCCCATTGCGTTCCCAGAGATTTCCGGGATTATCGAAGACGAAGTCAACGCGCCCGGCTGCGTGCTGATCAATCCAACCCAACCGGCACCGCCCAGCGATACACCGCCAAGCCCTTAAGCTCGCGGATGTAGATCAGGTCATCGACGATCGCCAAGTGCCCCCAGGTCTCTTGATCTGAAATCTTGTGCTGACTCAACACTTTCAATGTCTCGTCAGGCGTCGCTGCAATCAAACGCAGCATCCCATCGTCGCCCAGCGCGAGGATGCGGTTGCCGTTGCGCACCGAAGACCAGTATTCGCCGTAGGTCTCTTTCGTTGCCCACGCGGGTTCGCCCGTCTTCAAGTCAAGGCAGCGCACCGTCTTGTCTCGGCCGTGCAAGTAGAGGTGCCCTTGATATGCCAAGGGCGAGGACATGTAGCCCTCGATGTCGTTGTTCCAGACGAGCTCAGAGGCGAACGTGCCATCATCTGCCGCGGTGACCTTAAACATGAACGAGCCGCCGCCATAGCTGCTGGTGAACACGTGGTTCTCATCGATCTTCGTGGGCGGCAATATATTCATCCCGCGGAACGCCTTGATCGACTCACGCCAAAGCACATCACCCGATTCAAGATCGATCCCCGCCAACTCACCGCGCGTTTGCACAAGCAGCTGCCGCTTGCCCGCGATCGTTTCGATCACCGGCGACGAGAAGTTCCCGCCGATGAAATCCCGCTGGTCATGCATCACCCGCCAAAGCGTCTTGCCCGTTTTCTTATCCAGCTTGCACACCGACAGGCCCGCCTGGACATAGACCGCATCACCATCGACCAACGGCGAGCAGGCCTGGCCAAACTGTGGCGAGCGTGTCTCGTACCGCTCCTTGAAATCTACCCGCCAGACTTCATCGCCCGTCGCGACGTCGAGGCAGACCAGATCATCGATCATGCCCATGACATAAAGGTGCTCGCCATCGGTTGCGGGCGTTGCTTTGATCCAGCTGCCGTTTCGCCGAGCGAAGAAGGGCACCTTCATCGAGCCGGGCCAGGACTTTTCCCACAACGGCTCACCCGTCTTCGCATCAAACGCGCGGACCACTTCGTCCTTCGCGTCCAGCGTCTCAACGGTAAACACCCGGCCGCCCGAAACGATCGGCCCGGGATACCCCTCTGCCAAATCAACCCGCCAGACCTGCGTCAGCGTCTTGTCACTGAGCGTCTCGGGCCACTGCACCTCTTTCACCACCCCGTCACGCGTCGGCCCACGCCACTGCGGCCAGTCTGCCGCAACATCCGCAACCCATCCAAGACAAAGAACAAGCACGACACTACAGCGAAAGATGGTTTTGTTCATAACGCAATCGTAGGCGCGTTCGCCCCGCCGAACAAGACACGCTCAGCGATGGATCGTTTTTTCAAACTTCCAACCAAAGCCCTTGCGGTTGTCGATCCAGCGAAACCAAGTTGGCTTGAAGCAATAAAACAATTGCAGTTTCATCGCCTTGTCATACGGCGGGCCGGTGACAAACGGGTACTTGGCCGCATACAGCTCATAAGCGTCTTCGAGTTGATCGTCCTGAATCATCGCTGCGGTGCCGCGCAGTTGCAGGCCGTGGATCAACTCGGGCGTATCCTGATGCGCATAGATGGTCACCGCCGCTTGCGGCTTAGCACCCACATTCACCGAGTGTGCCGACGAGATACTACTCACCCAATAAAGCCGCCAGGCCTGATCGCTGGCGTACTGGATATTCGCCGCACAAGGATGTCCGTGCGTATCAACCGTCGCCAGTGATGCGGTCTTGCACAAGGCAAGAAACGTCTCGATCTCTTGGTCGATGGATAGGTCAGTCATTGTGCAATATCGCGGCATGCCGCGGCGCTTCATGGGAGATGCTTCACAAAATGAAGCGCCGTGGCTTGCCGCGCTCCACGTCCGCGACGAACACATTACACCGAAACCTTCGCCGCGATCCGATCGATCGCCTCGTTCACATTCGCTCGGCTATTGAACGCACTAAGTCGGAAGTACCCTTCGCCTGCCTGGCCAAACCCGCTGCCGGGCGTGCCGACGACGTGCGCGTCGCTGAGCAGCTTGTCGAAGAAGTCCCAGCTGCTCATCCCGCCGGGCGTCTTGATCCACACGTACGGCGCGTTCACCCCACCCGAGCACGCCAGGCCCTGCGATGTCAGACCATCGAGGATCAGCTTGGCATTGTCGAGGTAGAACCGGACCAGGCCCTTGACCTGCTCTTGGCCAGCCTCACTGTAAACCGCCTCGGCACCGCGTTGGATGATGTACGACGCACCATTGAACTTCGTCGATTGACGACGGTTCCACAACCCGTGCAAGGCCACATCATTGCCCGAAGCATCTTTGCCAACGAGTTCCTTAGGCACCACCGCGAAGCCGCAGCGCGTCCCCGTAAAGCCCGCGTTCTTCGAGAAGCTGCGGAACTCGATCGCACACGTCCGTGCGCCTTCAATCTCGTAGATCGAATGCGGGATGTCGGGATTGGTGATGAACGCCTCGTAGGCCGCATCAAACAGGATCACGCTGCCGTGGCTGTTGGCGTAGTCGACCCACGCTTTGAGATAGGCCTTGCTCGCGACCGCGCCCGTCGGGTTGTTGGGGTAGCAGAGGTAGATCAGGTCGACCTTCTCATCGGGGATCGCGGGGGTGAAGCTGTTCTCGGCGGTCGCACGCAGATAAACCAGCCCGCTGTATTCGCCGTCTTCATTCGCGGGACCAGCGTTACCCACCATGACGTTCGTATCGACGTAGACCGGGTAGACCGGGTCGGTCACCGCGATGGTGTTGCCCGGGCCAAAAATGTCGAGGATGTTGCCTGTGTCGCACTTGCTGCCGTCGGAGACGAAGATTTCATCGGCACTGACATCGCAGCCGCGCGACTTG
>JARFRI010000246.1 GCA_029287335.1 Phycisphaera sp.
AAGTACCTCGGCGGCGTGGGTACCAAGGTCACTGGCAAGACCAAGCGGACCTTCAAGCCCAACATCCAGACGATCAACGCGCTCATGGAAGATGGCAGCGTCCGCAAGGTCAAGGCCTCGACCCGAGCGATCCGCAACGGCCTGGTCGTTAAGCCGTTGAAGCGTCGCTTTGCCTACAAGCCGGACGCGGCTGAACAGGCCTGATGAAATAAACGATAAGCCGGCAGCGTCTACCCATTGACTTGTCGGTTTTTTGTGCTTTAATTAGCTTTGTACACAAGATCACCCCGTCGGGGGCCCCGACCGAAGACACGCCTGGCACGCCCGCACAGGACCGGTCGAACCAACGCCCCGACAGCTGAAAAACAGGATAGCCCCCAAGCGTTCTTTTCTTTGAAGGAGAAGGACAAGCTAGGCGACACGCTGTGTCTCGGCACTTTTGCCGATCCGCCGCGACTATCTGTTTGCAGGACCAAAATGAACCCATCGGGCAACAACGACCGCGATCGCGTGCTGACTTCAACGGACATCGTCCGCTTGATCGGTGAGCACGTTCAACTGCGCCCCAAGGGCCGAGAGTTCGCGGGGCTGTGCCCGTTCCATGACGATAAGAACCCATCGATGCAGGTCAGCCCGCAGAAGCAGATCTATAAGTGCTTTAGCTGCGGCGCGGGTGGGTCGTGCTTTGACTTCGTGATGAACTATCACAAGCTGTCGTTCCCCGAGGCGATGAAGATGTTGGCCGATCGTGCGGGGATCGAGTTGACGCCGTTTAAGCCCGGCAAGGGCGGCAGCGCACCGAACCCGCAATCCAGCGATCGCCGCAAGCGGTTGCTCGCGGTGAACGAACTGGCCCTGGCGTATTTCCAGGCGCAGTTGCAGTCGCCCGAGGCTGATTCGGTTCGCGACTATCTCGTCAATCGTGGTGTCAGCGATGAGATGATCGAGCGGTTCCAGCTTGGCTACGCCCCACATAGTTGGCATGCGCTGTCCGAAGAGATCACGGCCAAGCGATGGGACAAGGCCGCCTTTGAGAACGCCGGGCTGATCGCCAACGGCCAACGCGGGTTGTACGACAAGCTGCGTCACCGGCTGATCTTCCCGATCTGCGACGACATGGGCCGAGCGATTGCGTTTGGCGGACGTACCCTGCCGGGCAATGAACTGGACGACCCGACGGTCGATGCGAAGTACCTCAACAGCCCCGAGACGCTGCTGTTCAATAAGTCGCGGACGCTCTATGGTCTGGACCTTGCAAAGAAAGCCATCATCGATGCGAAGACCGCGGTCATCGTCGAGGGCTACACCGATGTGATCGCCTGCCACCAGCACGGTCGATGCAACGTCATTGCGGCGCTGGGCACCGCCTTTACCACCGAACACGCGACCAAGCTCCGCCGATTCTGTGAGCAGGTCGTGCTCGTGTTCGACGGCGACGCGGCGGGGCACAAGGCCGCAGACCGCGCGGTCGAGGTCCTGCTCACCAGCGAGATCGACGTCGCGGTGGTGATCCTGCCCGAGGGTAAAGACCCCGACGAACTGCTCGCACAGGAGGATGGCGAAGCGGCATGGGATGCCCTGATCGCCAGCGCCCCCAACGCGATGGCTTACTTGCTGACGCAGTTTGAGAATGACCTGGCATCAAGTGAAACGATGTCGGGTAAGCAGGACGCCGCGACCGCGTTTTTGACTCGGCTTGCGCGTCACGACATCGCCGCGATGCCGGGCATCCGCCGGGCATTGGTAGTTGCCCGTCTTGCCCAGTTGTTACATATGCCCGAGCACGAGGTATTGGCCGAGCTCAAACGGCTCAAGCCCCGGCAGTTCGCCCCCGTTATCCCGTCAACCCCAGCCGTCACAGAAGGATACAGCCCGGACGAGCAAGGCCCGGTAATGGATGAAAATCAGCACGAATACATAGAAAATATGACTTTTGACAGGCCTGAACGCGATTCATCGTCTAAACTTCGGGCGCAGGAGCAGGCCCAGCGGCAACTGGTCGCGTGTCTGCTACGGAACAATGATTTGTTCCACCGTGCCATGCCCGACGGGGCCGATTTTTGCGAATCGGTGCCGCCCGGCGATGTGGCTGGAGAGGGAAGACGGGTGTACCAACTGCTGCACGACCGCTTTGCCGATGGAGAGAGCCTGACGCTGCTCGGCTTACTTGCCGAGTTGGCCGAACGAGGCTGGGACAACGAACGCCGCTGGCTGACGCGAGCGGATGTGGAACTAGACCAACTGGTCGGCGAAGACCCGACAAAGCTGAAACACCTGTTCGAGCAAGTCGCACAGGCCATCATGAAACACCGACGCCGACAGGCGTTTGACCAGGACCGCCGCTCGCTCGTTGCGACCGGCGAACAACCCAACGACCCCGTCGCCGCCGCGCTTGAACTGGCCGGACATGCCCAGCGCCTCGCCCAGCAGCGCCGCGACGAACAGGACCCCGGCCGCATCGCACGCGGCAGCAACTAGACCCCACCAAACCAGTACTACCTACCGCCCGACACCACCCCGGGCCGAATCACGGAGACGCGCCTTGTTAATCGATATCCTCAACCCCGCAGTCTTTGAACTCATGGAGCACGGCAAGAAGGCCGGCTTCATCACGTTCGATCAGCTCAACGCCTCGCTGCCCGACCGTTATGT
>JARFRI010000282.1 GCA_029287335.1 Phycisphaera sp.
CATCGCACTCGATGCTAGCACCCCCGCATGGCGACTGACTCAAGCGAAGATCTACGAGGCCAAGGGCGATACCGAACGCGCCACATCCATCCGTTCGAAATACGGCAACCGCCTGCAAAATTAAAGCAACGGCCCAAGCAGCCGCGCCGCGTTCTCAACCAGCCTCGTATGAAAAGGCCTGCCGGTCCAAACATCCTTATCGAGCGCGACGGACTGCTCGGCATACCGCGACTGCAACACGCCCAGCCGCTTGGCGAAGTCCGCGTCGTAGACCGCGAGGGTGATCTCGAAGTTGAGCCAGAGGCTGCGCATGTCAAGATTCACCGTGCCGATCAACGCGGTCTGCTCGTCAGCGACGAGCGTCTTGGTGTGCAGCAGGCCGTTCCTAAATTGCATGACCGTCACACCCGCGGCGAGCAAATCCACATACTGCGATCGGCTGGCCAGCCGCGCGATCACTGAGTCGATCTGCTCGGGCACAATGAGTGTTACCTCGACACCGCGATTAGCCGCGGCGATCAGGCCGTCGAGCAACGGCTCGTCCGGAATGAAGTATGGCGTGGTCATTACCAAACTTTTTTCTGCGCCATACATCGCGGTCAGCAGCGTCTCTCGGATCGCCTCGCGTGCAAAGCCCGGGCCCGACGGCATCAACTGCGTATAAACCTCCCCCGTTGGCTCGACATGCTTCAGCCCGCCCTGCTCCTCGAAATCACCCAGCACATCATCCGTCTCGATATCGAAGTCGCAGAGAAAAACCAGCCCGAGCGTCTCGACCGCTGGCCCGGTGACGCGCACCATCGCGTCGCGCCAGCGACCGATCCCCACTTCTTTTTTGAACAGCTCCGGATCGGCCATGTTCATGCTGCCGGTGTAGCCGATCTGTCCGTCGATCACCGCGATCTTGCGGTGGTTGCGGAGGTCTTGACGTCGAAACACCATCCGCCAAATCCCAACGGGAAGCATCGCAATCACTTCGACACCCGCAGCGATCAGGGCGGTGCGCTGCCTAGACCGAAGGAATGTCTTGCTGCCTAACGCGTCGGCCATGCATCGGCAGACCACGCCGCGTTGCCGGGCGCGGATCACCGCATCGATGACTTGATCGACCTTGCCGCCGGGCCACCAGATATAGAACTGCAGGTGCAGTGTTTCTTGTGCCGAGTCGATGTCCGCGATCAGGCGTTCAAACACCGTATCCGAATCAGGGAGCAGTTCCACTTGGTTGCCACCAAGCAGCGGGAAACCGTACCGTGTCAAACCGTGGCGAATCAGTGCACGCTGCGATGCGGGCATGCTGGTATCAAATGATTTTGCAGCCTCGTCCAACCGATCGAGATGTTCACTTAGAATGGATCGAATGCGTTCAAAGCGATCAACGCGTAGCCGACCGATACGTGTCTCACCAAGGATCAGATAGACGATCGCTCCGAGAAACGGGACGAGCAAGATCACACCCAACCAGGACAGCGAGACGCCGACTGGCCGACGGCGCATCACCACGCGCAGGCCCAACCCGATACGGATGACCCAGTCGGCAATAAAGATCGCAGCCGTGATCCACGAGATGTCTTGATAGCTGGGCATGGGCGGTGGTTGATGCAAACGCATCATACCCCGCCCCCGTATGCGATTGACAACTAAGCGAGGAGGTGCTTCTGGACCTTGCCATGCACATCGGTGAGGCGGAAACGCCTGCCCTGGAACTTGTAGTTCAGCCGTTCGTGATCGACGCCCATGAGGTGCATGATCGTCGCGTTGAGGTCGTGGACGTGGACCGCATCTTTGTGGGTGTGTTCCGCGTCTAAGCCGTGCAGCGGTGCGCCGTCTTGATCGACGATGTTGTAGCCGTAGTCATCCGTGTTTCCGTGGACGAGACCGGGCTTGACCCCGCCGCCGGCCATCCAGATCGAGAAACACGAGGGGTGGTGGTCCCGACCAAATGCGGCGGCTGTCAGTTTTCCCTGGCAGTAGGAAGTCCGCCCGAACTCGCCACCCCAGATGACCAGCGTGTCGTCGAGCATGCCCCGCTGCTTGAGGTCGGTCACAAGCGCAGCGGAGGCCTGATCGGTTTCTTTACACTGTCGCGTCAGGCCGCCCTTGAGTGAGCCGTGCTGGTCCCAACCCTGGTGGTAGAGCTGGATGAAGCGGACATCTTTCTCGGCCAGTCGTCGCGCGAGCAGACAGTTGGCGGCGAAGGTGCCGGGTTGACGTGCGTCTTGGCCATACAGTTCATAGGTCGAGTCCGGCTCGTCAGTGAGATCCGTCACCTCCGGCACCGAGGTCTGCATGCGATACGCCATCTCGTACTGCGCGATGCGCGACTCGATCTCTGGGTCCAATTCGCGCTCGAACTGCTCACGGTTCAAATCGTTGATCGCGTTCAGCATCGACCGGCGACCCGAGCGGCACACCCCATCGGGGTCACTCAAGTAAAGCACCGGCTCGGACCCCGCTCGCAGTTGCACGCCCTGATGCTTGGAGTCGAGGAAGCCCGATCCCCACAATCGAGCGTACAACGGCTGGCCGCCTTTGTTCTTCGTGACCAGCACGATAAAGGACGGCAGGTTGTCGTTCGTGCTACCCAAGCCGTAATTGACCCATGCACCGACGGAGGGTCGGCCGGCGATCTGCGAGCCGGTCTGGAAGAACGTGATCGCGGGGTCGTGGTTGATCGCCTCGGTGTACATGGAGCGCACGACGCAGATATCGTCGGCGATCTTGGCGGTGTAGGGCAGGCGATCGCTGAACCAGCCGCCGCTCTCGCCGTGCTGCTTGAACTTGAACGGCGAGCCGGCCAGTGGGATCGAGGCCTGGTTAGCCGACATCCCGGTGAGGCGTTGGCCCGCGCGAACGTAATCGGGCAGTTGCTTGCCGTGGAGATCGTTGAGTTTGGGCTTGTAGTCGAAGAGGTCTTGCTGAGCCGGGCCGCCGGACTGGAAGAGGTAGATGATGCGCTTGGCCTTGGGCGCGAAGTGCGGCGAGGGGAGGATCCCGCCGGTGGCTTTGGGCGTATCGAGCTTGACCGCGCCGGCGAGACTGCCGGGCATCAGCGAGCCCAGCGCGATCGAGCCAAGGCCCAGCGCCGATCGGCCGAAGAAGTGCCGCCGCGTCATCCCCGCCAGGCTTGTGGGTTCATGTTCCATAACAAACTTCCTAACCGCGTCTAGCGACGCCAAATCGTTGCGTCCAAATTAAAGATCGCGTGCATCACCACACTCATCGCGGCGTGCTCGATCGCATCAAGGTTCTCATCGCGCGTCGCTTCGCCCATGGCAAGTAGAGCCTTGGCGTCTTGATCATCGTCAATGAACAATTGCCGCTGATTGTTAAGCAAATCAAGCAGACGCTGTGCCTCGGTCTTCTTCGGATCGCGCCCTGTGAGCGTACGGAAGCCCAGCGCGATGCGTGCTTCGTCGCCTTGCACCTGCTTCATGACATGCTGAGCCAATGCTCGCGACGCCTCGACATACTGCACATCGTTGAGCAGGACCAGCGCCTGCAACGGCGTGTTTGTCGCCTGACGCGACGCGGTACAGGCCTCGCGTGTCGGCGTATCAAAAGCCATCATGTTCGGCATCGGCACCGCGCGTTTCCAAACGGTGTACAGCGATCGCCGATACAACGACTCGCCTTTGCCCTGCCTGTAGGTTCCGCCGTTGACTTCTTTCCATAAGCCATTGGGCTGGTAGGGGTAGGCCGGTGCGCCTCCCTGCTTGCGGACCAGTAGGCCCGACGTGCTGAGCGCGGTATCGCGGATCATTTCGGCGTCCAACCGCCTGGCCGGGCCGCGTGAAAATAATTCGTTGTTCGGGTCGCTCTTCCACTTGTCCGGCGTCGTCGAGGAGTCCTGTCGATACGTCGCACTAAGCACGATGCGTCTGAGCATCGCCTTGGTGTCCCAGCCCGATTGGATGTAGCTAACCGAGAGGTTGTCGAGTAATTCCGGGTGAGTGGGCAAACTACCTTGTGCGCCGAAGTTGTCGATCGACGCGACGAGTCCTGTGCCAAAGCACATCTGCCAAAGCCGATTGACCGCGACGCGGGCAGTGAGTGGGTGGTTAGGCTGGGTGAGCCACTTCGCCAGGCCGAGACGATCGCGCGGCAAATCTGCTTCCCATGGTGCGATGGCCTCGGGCACATCCCGCTGGACGCGGTTGTCTTCGGTGCGCTCGGCGTTATAT
>JARFRI010000310.1 GCA_029287335.1 Phycisphaera sp.
CGTTGGAGAAGGACGAAAACCGCAAAATTACGGTTCGAAAGCCGGGTTCGTGCGCAAGGGGCGTTTGGAGCGGGCCTGATCGGGGTATTTTTTGCAGTTCCGAGTAATGGACCGTGTCTGGCCGCTATCATGTCTGGTGAAGGAATATTGCATGGTGTCCCTATGCCTATTCGTACAGTCTTACTCTCGGCCGTCCTAGCCCTATCGGTCTGCGCGAACGCCTTAGCTGAGGACCAGCCCGCGGCGGCGTTTACCGACGAACAAATCGCGTTCTTTGAGAAGAAGGTTCGTCCCGTGCTGGCGAATCATTGCTATTCGTGTCACTCGCACGAAGCGAAGAAGAACAAGGGCGGTTTTTATCTGGATAGTCGCAAGGGGATGCTTGATGCGGTGTTGGCTGAGCCGGGCGAGCCTGATGAGAGCATGATGATCGAGGCGGTGCGGTATGAGAACCCTGATTATGCGATGCCGCCCAAGGGCAAGCTGCCTGATGCGGTGATTAAGGACCTGGAGAAGTGGGTTGAGATGGGGATGCCTTGGCCGGCGGAGGCGGGGCCCAAGGGTGCGGCGGTGTTTGACCTGCAGGCGCGAAAGGCGTCGCACTGGGCGTGGAAGATGCCCGAGCTGGTGAAGACGCTGCCCAAGGCACCGGGTCTGGGTGATGATGCGAACGTGATCGATCGTTTTGTCGAGTCGCGGTTGGCCAAGGAGGGCATTGAGCCCGGGCCGACTGCCGACCGCGCGACGCTGATCCGCCGGTTGACGCTGGACCTGACGGGGTTGCCGCCGACGTCTGCGGAGGTTGCGGCGTTTGTCAACGATCAATCGCCCAGCGCGTACGAGCAGTTGGTCGATCGGCTGCTGGCTTCGCCGCGCTACGGTGAGAAGTGGGCTCGGCACTGGCTGGACCTGGTGCGTTATGCCGAGAGCTACGGCCACGAGTTTGATTTCGACATCCCGCATGCGTGGAAGTACCGCGACTATGTGATCCGCGCGATCAATGATGATGTGCCTTACGACCGCTTTGTAAAAGAGCATGTCGCGGGCGATTTGATTGAGCCGCGCATCCACGCAGAGACGAAGGTCAACGAAGCGGTCAAGGCCACCGGCTGGTGGTACCTGCACGAGCAGACGCATGCCCCGACGGATGTCCGCCAGCACGAGTCGGACCGGTTCGATAATCAGATCGATGCGCTGAGCAAGACATTTATGGGCGTGACCGTGGCGTGTGCGCGGTGCCATGACCATAAGTTCGATGCGATCAGCGATGAGGACTACTACAGCCTCGTGGGCTATATGCAGAGTTCGCGTCAGCAGGAGGCGTACCTGGACCCGGGCGGAAAGATCGAGGCGGCGCTGCAACAAGTCAGCGCGGCCCATGCGAAAGGCCAAGCCGCGTTTGCCGAGATCAAGTCGGCCGATGTTATGCCGACGACGATCGAGCACAATGACACGCGTTTGTTTGAAGACTTCAACGAAGGCACACTCAACGGCTGGCACGCGACCGGTTGGGCATGGGGGGATCAACCAACCGCCCAAGGCCAGTGGGATCCGCACAGTGCCAAGCCCGCCCCTGTTTTGCCCGGCGTCGCCCACAGTGGGATGCTCGGCAACGAGGCGATGGGCACGCTCCGAAGTCCGGAGTTTGATCTGGGACACCGCGACATCTGGGTGCGCGTCAAAGGCAAGGGCCAGATCCGCCTCATCATCGACAGCTACACGGTGCTGCGCTATCAGCCGCTCTTGTTCGAAGGTTATCGCCTCGACAAAGTCAACACCAAAGGCAAGTGGCAGTGGGTTAAGCTGAATGACCGCCGCAACCTTTACGCGGGTAAGGGTCTGCACCGCGGGCACTTGGAGATCACCGACGATCTGGCCGACGCACACCTGATGATCGACGAGGTGCGTTTCGGCGATAAGGGCGCACCGCCCAACCCGAAAACGCCCGATGAGTTCGGCTCCGTCGTGCCCGATCAAGACTCGGCGTTCGCGGCATTCACCCAGCACTTCATGGACGCTGCGGCCAAGACGCCTACGCCCGAGCGCGTTCTCGCCATCATCGACGGCTCGCCAGAAGACAGCTACCTGCACATCCGCGGCGGCTACCGCGCGGTCGGTGAAGACCTGCCACGCCGATTTCTCACTGCGCTGGGTGGCGAAGAGATGCAGCCATCCCAGACCGGCAGCGGACGCGAGGCCTTGGCCGATGTGATGACGTCGCCGACGAACCCGCTGACCGCGCGGGTGCAGGTCAATCGGCTTTGGCACCACTTGTTTGGCGTGGGGATCGTGCCGACCGTCGATAACTTCGGCGTCCTTGGTCTGCCGCCAAGCAATCAAGCACTGCTCGATCACTTGGCCGTGACGTTTGTTGAAGACGATGCGTGGTCCAACAAAGCGATGATCAAACGCATCGTGATGAGCCGGGCCTACCAACGCGCCAGTGATCGCAACAGCTTGGCCATCGAGGAGCAGGACCCCAATAACGTCTTGCTGCATCGGCAGAACATCCGACGTATGACATCCGAGACGATGCGCGACTCGATCCTGTTTGTCGCTGGCTCGCTCAACGAAAAACAGTTCGGCCCATCGGTCGGGGTCTACCTGACCTCGTTCATGCAAGGCCGCGGCCGACCTAAAGGTGGGCCACTCGACGGCGACGGTCGGCGAAGTATTTACACATCTGTCCGTCGCAACTTTTTGTCACCGATGATGCTGACCTTCGACACGCCGATCCCTTTCAGCACGGTTGGCGACCGCAATGTCTCGAACGTGCCTGCCCAGTCGTTGACGCTGATGAACGATCCTTTCGTGCATGACCAGGCCGACAAGTGGGCGGCGCGCGTGATCAAGGATGGCTCCGCCAGCGCCTCGCAGCGGATCGACACGATGTTTGCTTCGGTATTGGGTCGGCCACCGACCGAGACAGAGCGTGCCGCAGCGCTATCATTTGTGATGAATTCTGCTGAGCAACTCAAGATCGAGCAGGACCGGCTGCTCACGGATGCCCGGCCTTGGCGCGAGCTCTGCCATGCGATGTTTAATCTCAAAGGCTTTTCTTATGTCCGCTAGGAGTTTTGCGATGAGCCACCACTGCAACAATTACGTCCAGACGCCGATGACCCGCCGACAGATGCTGACGCGCTGTGCCTCGGGCTTCGGCGGCGTCGCGCTGGCGGCGCTATTAGCGGACAAGTCTTACGGCGCATCGCTGGGCAATGCCGGACTAAGCAACCCGCTTGCGCCCAAGCCCGGCCACCACACGGCCAAGGCCAAGAGTGTCATCTTCCTCTACATGGATGGCGGCCCGTCGCAGGTCGATACGTTCGACTACAAGCCCGACCTGATCAAGCACCACGGCAAAGATCCTAAAGCGGTGCTCGGCCGAGTCGAGCCCACGCAGTTCGACAACAACGGCACGATCATGCAGTCGCCCTGGAAGTTCAACCAATACGGCCAAAGCGGCGCGTGGGTCAGCGACCTGTTCCCGCATGTTGCGACTTGCGTCGATGACATCGCGTTTGTGAAATCGATGACTAGTAAGTTCGCCGAGCACACCAGTGCGAACTACTTCCTGCACACAGGTCACGGCATCCAGGGCCGACCGTCCATGGGCGCTTGGATGGGCTATGGCTTAGGCAGTGAGAACGATTCGCTGCCCGGTTTCGCAGTGCTTAACGGCGGGCTGATCCCGCCGGGCGGTTTGGACAACTTCAACTCAGGCTTCCTGCCCGCGTCGTATCAGGGTTCGGTCCTCTCGCCGGGCGATGTCCCGCTGGCCAACATCAAGCCACGAGAGAGCGGTAAAGACCAACGCGCGAAGCTCGACCTCGTTGGCGCGCTGGACCAGGCGATGATTGAATCGGTCGGTGGCGATGATGCGCTCGAGTCTGCGGTCAACAACTACGAGACCGCCTACCGCATGCAGCGGGCCGTCCCCGAGTTGGCCGACATGGGTGAGGAGAGCGAAGAGACCAAATCGCTCTACGGACTGGACCACAAAAACAACCAGACCGCGACGTTCGCACGACAGTGCCTGCTCGCCCGTCGAATGGTCGAGCGCGGCGTGCGGTTTATCGAGCTGACCTGTCCCAAGGTCGGCGGCGACCGATGGGATCAGCACGGCAACCTGAAATCCGGCCACGAAAACAACGCGCTGGCTGTGGACCAACCCATCTCCGCGCTGCTCAAGGACCTGAAGCGCACCGGCCTGCTCGATGACACGCTCGTCGTCTGGGCAGGCGAGTTCGGCCGAACACCCTTTGCCCAAGGCAGCAACGGCCGAGACCACAACCCCCACGGCTTCACCATGTGGATGGCCGGCGGCGGCGTCAAGGGCGGCACGGCCGCTGGCCAAACCGACAGCTTCGGCTACAAAGTCGTCGAAGATCGCTACGAGATCCACGACCTGCACGCGACGATGCTGCACCTGCTGGGCATCGACCACACGCGATTGACCTACCGCTTCTCGGGTCGCGACATCCGCCTGACGGATGTGCATGGGCGATTGATCGAGCCGATACTGGCGTAAACTGTCGGCTCTAAAGCTCCAGGCGGAAGCCAAGAACAGCCCATGTATTCAGCGGGGTGACTATGCAAATGCAAGCTCGCGTATCCCTGCTCCTGGCTTGCAGCTTTGCAGTGCTGACGCCTTTGGTAAGTTTTGATGCCATCGCCGCCGAACACCAAGGCCCCTGGCAACGCCACACGATCGATGACAGCTCAAAGGGTGCCGACGGCGTACGCCTCGCGGATGCCAACGGCGACGGCCTGATGGACATCGTCACCGGCTGGGAAGAGGCCGGCGTCGTTCGTCTTTATCTCAACCCCGGCCCTGAGAAATCCAAAGAGAAGTGGCCCGCCGTCACCGTCGGTCAGGCGAAGAACGTCGAAGACGCGGTGATGGTCGACCTCGACAACGACGGCGCGATGGATGTCGTGTCGAGTTGCGAAGGCAAGACGAAAACGATGTACGTGCATTGGGGGCCCAAGGACCAGGCAAAGCTGCTGGATGAAGATGCTTGGGTAACCGAGCCGATCCCCGCGACGGTAGGTCAGCAGATGTGGATGTATTGCCTGCCGATGGATGTCGATCGCAAGCACGGCAAGGACCTGGTCCTCGGGTCAAAAGGCGAGGGTGCTACGATTGGATGGCTGGCGTCGCCGAAGAATCCACGCGATCTCGCGTCTTGGTCCTATCACAAGATCCGCGATGCGGGTTGGATCATGTCGATTGAGTCTCCCGGGCATGTGCATGGGGTCATTGTGTCCGATCGCAAAGGGCCCAACCGCGGGGTCTATGAGATGCCGTCTAAGAATGGCCGGTGGGGCTTTATTGAATTTGAGTCTGGGAAGAGTGAATACATGTTCGCCTGCCTTGGCAGTGAAAAATATTCCCGAGCCGTTGCGACACGCGATGGGGTGATCAAGCTGTTTGAGATCACGGTCCCGTGCCGATCGTGGCAGACCACAACCCACGAGGTGCCCAACCCATTCGGTATCAAGCATGGGAAAGCCGTCTTGTTCGGCAAGATCGACACGGACGAGCATTCAGATGTGGTCGTCTCTTTCAACACCCAAGGTCAAAAAGACAAACCCGGTGTCGCCTGGATCAAAGTTCTTCCCGACAAGGAGCCTAAGGACTGGCCCGCCTACGACATCTCCGGCACTGAGGGCAAAAAGTTCGACCGCGTCGAACTGGTCGACCTCGATGGCGACGGCGATCTGGACGTGCTCACCTGCGAAGAGGCAGACAACCTCGGCGTGATCTGGTACGAAAACCCTTATGGCAAGGCGGAGAAAAAATAGCCTCGATACGACACGTCGCCTACTCGCTCAAGCCGAAATCACCATCCGCATGATCAAACGCACCCTCGGCAGGCTACCGCGAGCAAGAACTTGTGTCGGCAGAGAGATGGAAATAATGTTCAAGATCGTCGTTCACAACCGGATGGTTGTTTAGATGTAGATGGTCGTAACAGAGAATACTTATCACTTTTTCATAGCTATTTTTACCAAACAATCAATCACC
>JARFRI010000320.1 GCA_029287335.1 Phycisphaera sp.
CTAGCGGCCCTCGGTGTAGTCGTAGGCGCAATCCTCGGTGCAATCTTTCCGCGAGTCTTCGGATTCGTCTTTGAGGGCTTCATGGGCATCTGATGTCTTGGGTTTGGACAAAGGAGTGGAGGCCGTTGATCCAAGCACGCACGCTGCCCAACCACCGGCTGCAGTTGACCGGCTGCGCCCGCGATATGATGTTGTTGTCGGTTTGTAGTCTGTATTCCGCGGGCGGCCGGCATTGAGCCTTTTACGTTAGGCGACAAGCGTGTCTGAAACATCATGACGTTGATTACGATTGCAGCAATCATCGGGGCAGGGGTCGTGACCGGTCTGTTGTTCGCATTCTCGAACTTCGTGATGCAGGCTTTGGCGACCCTTCCCAACGAGCAAGGCATGTCCGCCATGCGACAGATCAATGAGAAGATCATCAATCCAATTTTTCTCACATTTTTTCTAGGCACACCGGTGCTCTGTGCCATCATCGCGGTGAATGCGTGTCTCGTGCCTGGATCACCCGGCAGTGTTTGCTTACTCGTGGGTTCGGTCTCGTACCTGATAGGACCGTTTGGAATCACCATGCTATGTAATGTACCGCTGAATAATCGACTGGCGGCGGCAGACCCTGGTGACGCTGATGGCATCTGGCCGGATTATCAGGTCCGATGGCAGCGGTGGAACCACATACGAACTTATATCGGTGCCGCGTCGGTCGGTGCCTTGGCTGCTGGCCTGTCGGGAGTCACATTTTGAACGTATTGTGATGCGAACAGGCGTCGCCCAGTCATCAACGCCGAGCCTCCCTGGCCGTGTGATGTGTATTGATACCTATTCACGGCGGCGTGTTGATCTTGATCGCTGTTTGATTTGGAGCCCCTTATGAAGAAGACCCTTTTTCTCTCAATGTCACTCGATGGATTCATCGCAAACACCGATGGCATCCCCCTTTTCCCGCCAAGTGCGTGGGAAGATTGGTGTGCCCTGGTCAACGAAGCCGACAATGTCATCGCGGGGCGTAGCTCTGTCGAGCAGTTGAAGGATGATGAGATGTCATCGATCCTGAACCCTCGATATAAAGTCGTCCTTTCGTCACGAGACATCGATTTTTCTGAAGCCGGTTGGCAACGGGCGAAGTCGCCGACCAATGCTTTAGAAATGCTTCGGAAAGCGGGGGTGACGGAGGCCATCATTGGAGGCGGTCGCGCGGTTTACCACGCCTTCATGCGAGAGCGGTTGGTTGATACTATTTTGATCGATCTTCAACCTGTCGTGTTCGGCGACGGCGTCCCCCTGTTCGGCGAAGTTTTGGATCCTTGTCAGCTCAAGTTGTTGGATACTCGCCCACTGAATGACGACGCGATACGATTGAGGTATCAGGTCCTGCGGCAAGCCGCCTAACCACCGGCTGCAGTTGACCGGCTGCGCCCGCGAATAGAATGTTGTTGTTGGTTTGGAGCTTGCTTTCCGCGGGCGGCCGGCAACTGAGCCTTCTACGTTAGGCGGCGGATGTTTTGGATGCTACAATTCGTCTATGACGGTACAGGCCTTCCGTGATCTGCTTGCTACCCAACCTTTCAAGCCATTTCGCTTGATTATGTCTAGTGGGGAGCGATATGAAGTCCGCCATCCTGAGATGGCGTTGCTGACCCGCTCGGATCTTTTGATTGGCACGGACGCTGAGGATGGCGTGCCATCGGAGTTCAAAATATGTTCATTGCTTCACGTTGCCACCATCGAACCCATCGACATGCAAGCCGCCTAACCACCGGCTGCAGTTGACCGGCGACGCCCGCGAGTAGAATCCCGTGGTCGGTTTGGGGCCGGCTGCCACCTAGCAGCCCGGAGGGTGCAAGTGAGAATCACGATTGAAACATCTCAGAGTCCTTGCACTCAGGACCCTTCGGGCTCCTGGGTGGCACCCGGCTCTTAGGGTTCACAATGTGTCGGATACTTTTCTTCAATTCGCTTGCTTGCCCAACGGCACCAAGCCCGCGATCAAGACGACGACCAGGAGCAGGCCGCCGAAGGTCAGGTCGATGCCTTTGAGCCAGACCGGCTGGGCGAGCATGAGCATGAGCCAGCCCGCGGCCAGGGCGTAGCGGATGGTGATCAGGCGCGACAGGGCCGGCGGCAGGGTGGTCTTGCCGGCTTCGAGTTCGTCGCGCTGCGGGCTGAGGATGGCTTCGGTGGCGAGGATGACGACGATCAACAACAGCATCATCGTCAGCATGCCCGAGAGTTTTTCGCGGTGGGCTTGTTGGTTGGCGAGGATGGGGACGCGGGCGGTGTCGATGTTGGATTCGAGGCGTTCCTGCTCGTCGGCGAAGTCGTTCATCAATAGCGCGATCTGCTCTTGCGTGGCGATCTGTGCCGAGTCACCGTCGCCGAGGACCTCGGCTTGTCTGAGGATGTTGTCGATGCGTGCTTGGCGGGTGTCTTCATCGGTGAGAAAAAGCTCCAGCTCGGCCTGGGCTTGTTCGAGTTGCGACAGGTCGCCGCTGCCCAGGAACATCGTGTCATAGGCTTGCGGCGCGAGCCGAGCGAGGACCGCTGGGCCAAGCAGGACGCCGAGCAGCACGCCGGCGACGAGCATGTACAGGTGGCGTTGATCGGGCATGGGCCAGAGCGTGAGTCGCGATGTGTGGGCAGCGTCGTTGATGATCAGGGCCTCGCACGGGAGCGTGGAACCCGTTCATCATAAGCGCATGCTTACCCATGCTGCATCTTTTGGGAGATTAGCCTGAGTTTGAACGTAAAAAAGTAAAAAAGTAAAAAAGCAGAAAATGCGAGTGCGATACATGTACTCGTATTTTTTGCTTTTCTGCTGTTTTACTGTTCTGCGTTTATGCCCCTACGCCATCCTCGGCTGGATCATGCACTGTCGACGGACACGTGCGAGCACAGCAATCAGCAGCGCGACGGTCTCATTGATGGACTCGTCGAGTTTTTCACAGTCGCACGGGTCCCCGCCGGTGTTGGCGAAGACTTGCTCCTGCAGCATGGAGCGGATCAGTGGGGCGAGCGCTTCCACCGGCTGGTCGGTGTTTTGATAGACGATGCGGAGCAGCTTGGGCAGCACCCATCGGGCCGGGGACATTTGTAGCTTGACCTCTTGGGTACTGACGTGATTGTTGGGTCGATGCTCTCGTGCCACGAGTTCATCGTCGATCCATTGCTGGGCGGTTCGTTCCATAGCCAACATCATGGTGCGCCTCCTTGTAGGTGAGCGGCCGGGCCCTGATCGGGGCGGACGGCGGATTTGATTGTCGAGCCCCTAACGAAACGATTGGCTGGCTACACCAATCTTTAAAGCCGACGAATGCGGCGCGGAATGGGAAACGAGCCTCTGCTGTTGCCGGTCGCGCCGGCGGTAAAGCTCTATCCTGATGCTACTGATATGGCCCGGCGAATTCAAGCGTTTTTTACTTGTAAAGAAAGAAAAATCGTAGGTCGCTGATCACGGCGTCAGGAAGATGTCATCGTCCTGATCCGAATCCGCATCGGGCTGATAGAGCCAGATGTTGTCGCTGTTCTCGGTGTCGCGTTGCACGGCCGGTCGGATCATCCACTGCACCGAGCCATCGCTGATGAGGACGTTCTGCCCGGCACCGCTGTGATTGATACTGCGTGCCATATTCGGGATGTCGCGATCGCGCACCAGGCCCTTGGGCGTGACGCGATACAGCGGGTTGGCGTCGGCGAAGATCGGGCGGGGCTTGAGGAAGATGCGGAACGGGCCACCCGCCGCAGGGTTCTGCCCGTTGTAGAGCGAGGCGGTGTCGTTGCGTGAGCCGTTAGGGCAGGACAGGTGCTGTGATGCGACGCGCTGCTGATCGAGCAGGACGTAGTAGCCGGCCTCGGAGGCGGGCACTTGCGAGCCATCGACGCGCGTTCGTGCGAACTTGGCCAGGGGGTTGAAGACGTCGGCCTCGGGTTGCGCGGGTCGATGGGTGCTGCCCTGATGGTCGAAGGCGAGTTGCTGCAGGTCGCTGCCCAGGCCGGCGAGGTTTTCGCTGCACTGAGCGATTTTTGCGTTCTGCTGGGCGTTGTTGAGCATGGGCAGCAGGATGGACAGGGCCATGAGCAGCAGGGCGGCGGTCGTCGCGATTTGGCGGAGGCCGATCGCGCTTTGTCGGTGGCTGGCCATGGACAGGCTGGACAGGGCCGAGCGCTGCTGCTGGGCTTGCCGGTCTTGGTCGATGGCTTGCATGGTGCGCTGGGCCAGCCCTGTCGGAACAGGCTCGTCCGCCGCTTGATCCAACAGGCCAAGCACGCCGCGCACCGCGACCAAACGCTGCCGCGCCCCGGCAGGCATCGGCCCATCGCTAAGCCCTTGTGTACGCAACGCAAGCAACGCATCCAGCGCCTCGCCATCCGGCGTAGACAGCCGCACCGGGTTCGCGCTAAGCACGCTCGTCAACGTCCGCTGAGCCAGGCCCGGCTCGGGATCGGCCGCTTCCCACTGATCCAGCAGCGACAGCAGCCGACTAACACGCTCAGCGCGGTTCGGATCGTTGAGATCAATGACATCTGCAAGCGACTGACCCGCCAAGAGGCGGTCAAGCAGCTCGGCGTCGGTAGGGCTCAGTTGGATCGGTTCGGGGTGGTTCATGTCGTTGAGCATCACAGGCCAGGGCGGTGCGATGTTGATACGTTCGTGGGGTCGGCCGGGTTTGAATTTTTGTTATCGATCTGGGATTTTGTCTGCGGATTCGGGGAATCGGGCCTTCCAGAGCTGGGCGAACGTGCCCACCGCCGCGTGCAGCCGGCTCTTGACCGTCCCTAGCGGGATCGACAGCATCTCGGCGATCTCCTTGTAGGCAAACTGGTGGAAGTAGGCCATCACCAACACCTCCCGCAGGTGGTCGGGCAGTTGGTCGGCGATCTCGCGGACGATGGCCTTGACCTCCGCATCGTCAGCGACCTGCATGGGCAGGGGGATGTCCGCTTCCATCAGGTCGATAAAGCTCGCGCCCGATTCGCTGGTCGGATCGATCGTCGCCGAGAGCGGGGCGGTGCGTCGGCGTTTTTCGCGGCGGAGGTGGTCCCGGGCCTTGTTCGCCGCGATGGTGAACAGCCAGGGCTTAAACCGCTTGGTCGCGTCAAATGTCCCGGCCGACTGATGCACCTGCAGGAACGCCTCTTGAAACAAATCCTCGGCAAATGCCCGGTTGCCCGCGAAGCGGATCAGGAAATGGAAAAGCTCTTTCTCGTATCGGCTGATCAGCTCGGGCAGCGCCGCGACATTGCCCTCGCGGTACGCGACGACGAGCTGCTCGTCCTTGAGCGTCGCAAGATCAACGTGATTCGAGCCATCGGGCATGGCAGGATTGTAGGACATGGGGCTATTGCGTGGCCAAGATGCCCGGCACAACTTGCAAGTGAACATGAAAAACGTCCGACGCGCTACATTGCGCGACGGACGATTAATGCGGGGCTAGGTTGGTGAAGCGTTTCCGCTTCGAGTGAGTCACTGAGTCGGTGCGGTTTACCCGCGTTGGGTCTTGAACTGGCCGACCAACTGTTGCAGGGTCTCGGCCCGTTGGCTGAGCTGCGTCGCAGCGGCCGCGGCCTGGTTGGTGCCTTCGCTGGTCTGCCTCGTCACCGAGGCGATCTGCTCGATATTGCGGGACACCTCTTCGCTGGCGGCGGACTGTTCTTCAGCCGCTGCGGCGATCGACTGGACCATGGCCGAGACGTCTTGTGCACTGGCGACGATCTGCTTGAGCGAGTCGCCGGCTTGTTGAGCCTTCTCGACACCGGTGGTGACCTCTTCGGTACCCGCGTTCATCTTATCGACGGCGGTGGTGGTCTCGGTCTGGATCGCTTGGATGGACCCCGCGATTTCTTCGGTCGCCTTGGTCGTGCGGTCCGCGAGCTTGCGGACCTCATCGGCGACGACGGCGAAGCCTCGGCCATGCTCACCGGCCCGGGCCGCTTCGATCGCGGCGTTGAGTGCGAGCAGGTTGGTTTGGTCTGCGATGTCGTTGATGACGGTGATGACCTCGCCGATCTGCTCGCCGCGTTTGCCCAGTTCCTGGACGGAGGCGGCTGACGAGGACACGGCATCGTTGATGGACGCCATGCCGGTGATGGTCTGATCGACGACGTCGCCACCCTCGGTAGCCAGTCGGCCCGACTCGTTGGCGGAGTTGGCAGCATCGGCACTCTTACGAGCCACTTCGACGACGGAAGCGGACATCTCTTCGACGGCCGAGGAGACTTGGGTGATCTGCTGGGATTGCTCGTTGGCGCCGGCAGCGATCTGCTCAGCAGAGGCCGCGATCTCGGTGGAAGCGGCGGCGACTTCGGTCGACGCATCGGTCACTTCGGCGATGACGTCGTGGATCTTGACGACAAAGGCGTTGAACCACTTGGCAAGCTCGCCGATCTCGTCCTTGCTCTTGACTTCGATGCGCTTGGTGAGGTCACCTTCGCCTTGGGCGATGTCTTTGACACGATCAATCAAACGGTTCAGCGATTTGGTGATCTGTCGGCTCAGGAAGAAGGCGATGAACAGGCCCAGGCCGATACCGATCAACGAGGCGATCAGTGTCATCGCGATCATGTTGTCGCTGGCAGAGGTCAAATCTGCAGCGGCCTTGTGCTCGGCGTCGCTTTCTTTGCTGATGATGTTGGCGAGTAGCTCGTCGGCACGCGAAGACAAGGGGGCGACCTGGTTGAGGCAGATGAATTCAGACTTGCACCAGTCGTCGCTGCTGCGGATCGCGATCACTTCCTTGGCCTTGACCAGGAACTCGTCGCGCTCGGAAATATACTGATCGAAATACTTGGCTTGCTCTTCATTGAACAGGCCGGTCATCGTTTTCAGGCGTTGGACCGACGTCTCACAAGCCGCAACATCGTGTTCAATGGTTGCGAGTTGTTCGTCGGTGCCCGAGACGAGGAACCCGGTGATGCCCTGCTCGACGTGCAGCAGGTGGCTCTTGGCCTCTGCGAGGTATTGGACGAGTTGCTTGCGTTCTTTTGTGGCTTCGAGGTCCTGTTCGATTTTCAGGACGCCGTCCAGGGCCTTTTCCATAGCCTTGCCGTAAGGCATGGCTTCGTTGAAGAACTTGGTCTGCGCAAGGTTGTCTTCAGGCGTGTGAGCAACGCGAGCGATCTCGTCCTGAGCCTTTTTGAACTTGGGCATCACGGCCTTGAATTCCGCGAACGCATCGAGGGTTTCCTGGTCTTTCCAGTGGTGGGAAAGCTCTTCCAGGGCTGCGATGTGTTCGTCGATCTTTTCCCAAGCCTTCACGCGTGCCTCGGCAAGCGGCTTGAGGCCCAGGATCATGTAGCCCCGGTGCATCGACAGGCTATGGTGGATCTCGGCCTGGGTGTGGATGGCATGCTCGACCGACGGCACGTTCTGCTCGAGCACGTGGTGGGTCAGCTTGTTGGTGTCGCTGATCTGGAAGTAGAGCACCCCACCGAGCACCGCGATGATGGCGATAAGCGTGCCGAAGCCCGCGCCGAGTTTTTTGCTAATTGTGATGCGCAATGGATATCTCCATGATGGCTTGCCCTGAAACAGACAAGAAAAGTGCCCCCGCAAGTCGGATCGTCTTCATCGGAACGGATCTTTATCCTTACATTGGTCAGCCCAATGCGCACGAAGTCTCGCCTGAGAGATCAGGTTGGTGTGAAATGTTGGACTTCTTGATTAGTCGCGAGTGATTATAAGACGGTTAACCTGAAATCGACGCCTCACATTTTTTTTGCGATCGATCAGATTAATTTGTTTTTTAAATCAGTCCGTACGGAGCTACACACGCTCGGCCGCGACGAGGTCTTCGTAGGTCTCACGCCGACGGATCGTGATGTAGGCGTCGCTGGCAACCATGATCTCCGGCGGCTTAGGCATCGCGTTGTAATTGCTGGCCATGACCATGCCATAGGCCCCGGCCCCGAAGATCGCCAGCAGGTCGCCGCGCTCCACCGGCGGCAGCGGGCGGTCCTTGGCCAGGTAATCCCCCGTCTCGCAGATCGGGCCGACCACTTCGCTCACTTCAAGCCCGTCCATCGCCATGTCCTTCGCGCGCTTGGCAGGAACAAACTTATCCGCAATCTTCACCGGCCAGATGAACTGCCAGGCCTCGTACAGCGTCGGGCGAATCAGGTGGTGCATCCCCGTGTCGCAGATCACGAACTTCTTCGCCCCGCCTTGCTTGATGTACTGCACCTGCGTGACTAGGACGCCCGCGTTCGCCGCGATCGTCCGGCCAGGCTCCAATATCACCGTCCCGCCCGCTTCCTTGAACGGCATCAGCAACGGCACGATCGCGTCCGCGTATTCCTGATACGAAGGCGAGGCCCCTGTTTCATAGTCCGCCGCGTACCCGCCGCCGATGTCGATCGTGTTGATGGTAAAGCCGTCAGCCCGCAACTCTTCGATGATCTCCAGCGTCTTGGTGATCGCCTTGACGTAGGGCTCGGGCGAGTAGATCGGGCTGCCGATGTGCAGGTGGATGGCGTCGAGCTTGC
>JARFRI010000390.1 GCA_029287335.1 Phycisphaera sp.
ACGCCACGAGCGCTGAGCGGGGTGAGCCCGGCGACCATGCCGTTGTACAGCGTGGTGGGCTTGCCACGAAAGGCCTTGTTGGGCTCGCCGGGGAGTTCGCCCGACTTGAGCTTGTCGCTGATGTGTTTGAGCGCGGGGACCGCTTCAAACCCAACCGGCGGGGTCCATGGCTCGATCCGCGTCCCGCCCCAGTTTGTGCCGACCAGCCCGATCGGTACGTCCAGCTCTTTACTCAACGCACGACCGAAGTAGTAGCCGCACGCGCTGAAGTTCGCGACCGTCTCAGGCGAGCAAACCTGCCACACCGCTTCCTGCGCGTCCTCCTGCGGCTCGGCCAACGCGATGTGCTGTGGCACGTTGAACATCCGGATCATCGGGTGCTTTGCATTGGCGATCTCTTCCTTTGGGTTCGCGCTGCGGGCGACCGACCATTCCATATTGGATTGTCCCGAGCAGATCCAGACCTCGCCGAGGAGGATATCCTTGAACGCGACGGTGTCCTTGCCGCTCTTGATCGATAGGGTGTGTGCCTTGCCGTCCGCCTTCATCTTCGGCAACTCTGCCAGCCATTTGCCGTCCTCGCCAGCTTTGACGAGCACCGTCTCCCCGCCGAGCGTGACGCCGACGGACTCGCCCTTATCCGCCCAGCCCCACACGCGGATGGGCATCTCCTGCTGCAGGACCATGTGGTCGCTAAAGACGTTGGCAACTTTTAGCTCCGCCTGCGCGATCGGCGCAAGCATCAGCAGCATCAGGGCGAACAGTCCGGTCAATCGTTTCATCGCAGGCTCCATCGAGGGGTTATTCACTGAGCGACGCCGAAAACACCGCTCTTCTTACTGCAAACGATACCACAGCTTGCACCGCCGCCCGTTGCTGCATAATGTGATCAGCAATTGCAAGACCCTTCTGATCAACACGACGCGACGCTGCCCATGGGGCAGAGTGACCTGCCCATCATCGGGTCAGAAGAATATGTCGCGCTGCCGGATTGGAACATCAAGCACCTGCGCACCAAGACCGACACCGGTGCCCGCACCAGCGCGATCGATGCTTATGACATCGAAGAACTGGAGGGCAATCGTGTACGGTTCATCGTGGTCGCTTCACGCAAGCACCTTGAGCGCCGCCGAGAGGTCGTCGCGGACATCACCCGCCGGGCCAAGGTCAAGTCCAGCACCGGCCATCAGCACGATCGCCTGTTCGTCACGACGACCCTGAAGGTCGGCCCGGTCGTGAAACAGATCGAGGTGAGCCTGATCAGTCGGCACAAGATGAAGTGCCGGATGCTCATCGGCCGAGCCGCGCTGGCCGGGGACTTCCTCGTCGATCCGCAGCACGACCGTCTGCTGACGCGCAAGCCCAAGCGGCGTCGGCCCAAGCCGTAACTTTTTTACAACCGGGACCACCATGAAGATCGGCATCCTCTCCCGCAAGCCGATCAACGATTCGACCCGCCGCCTCCGCGAAGCCGCCCAGGCCCGGGGCCACCACCTCCGTGTGTTCAATACGCTGGGCTTTTCGCTGCACGTCGAGGAAGAAGAGCCCTCGCTGTACGACAAGAACAAGCCGATGCCCCGCCTCGACGCGGTGCTCAACGATCTGGTGCCGGTGCGGAAAAAGAAAAAGAAGAGCAAGAAGAAAAAGACGGTTTGATCAACTCTCAAACAAAGTCGCATCTTCGCGCAACAAAATATTGCAGCTTTCGGTGTCTTCGTCGAAGGTGATCACGGCTTTGCCCTGTTCCAAGAGCTTGCGGACCTGTTCGATCGAACGCGGGGCGTCGGCCAGGTCGGTGCCGTTGCGGGTGACGAACTCTTCGATCAGGCCGTCGAGCGTGTCGGAGCTGAGCTGCTGATGCGGGATACGAATGGGCATGTGCGACAGCCTCCTGAAGACGCCCGCGGGTCGGACACCGTGTGTGAATATGTTAACGCACACGACGTCAGGTTGCCGTCGCGTTTGGGTTGTGAGCGAGATGAAGTCCTGCGAGGCGTGATGGCGGCCAACTTCAGCATCTCGGGCTTGTTTTCAGGCCTTTTCACGCATTCTCGCAAATGTTGACGCCATCAACGTTTAAGGCCTGATACAGGGCTCGCGTCCTCGTCTGGGCCGCTGGGTCGCCGTGCGGAATCGCCTGGGGTACAATCCTCCGCTTCGCCTGAGCGCGGGACCGCCCTGTGCTTGATCGATCATCATTTGAACCCTGATAGACCCCAGCAGGTATGTTTTGCCCGAGCCCGTCCAGACCCACAACCTCAACGTCGAATCGCTGACTCGGCTCATCGGCCCGGCCCAGCTCGCCGAGCAGATCCCGATCACCGACAAGGCCCAGGCCACCGTCATCGCCGCACGCGAAGAGGTCAAGGCCGTGCTCGCGGGCAACGACCCGCGCCTGCTCGTGGTCATCGGGCCGTGCTCGATCCACGATGTCGATGCCGCGATCGAATATGCCGAGCGCTTGCAGAAGCTCCGTCTCGAATTGCAGGACCGCCTGTGCATTGTGATGCGCGTCTACTTCGAGAAGCCGCGCACCACACTCGGCTGGAAGGGACTGATCAACGACCCGCACCTCGACGGCAGCTTCGACATGGATCGCGGCATCCGCATGGCTCGCGAAGTGTTGATGAAGATCAATGAGATCGGCCTGGCCGCAGGGACCGAGTTCCTCGAGCCGATCACCCCGCAGTACATCGCCGACTTGGTGAGCTGGGCCGCGATCGGCGCACGCACCACTGAATCGCAAACCCACCGGCAGATGGCGTCGGGTTTGTCGATGCCCGTGGGCTACAAGAACGGAACGGACGGCAACCTGCAAGTCGCTATCGACGCGATGCTGTCCGCGCAGTCCGGCCACCACTTTTTGGGCATCGATGACACGGGCAGCACCTGCGTCGTTTCGACCAAAGGCAACCCGTGGGGCCATGCGATTTTGCGTGGCGGGGGCGGGACGCCGAACTACTCGGCCGAGAATGTTGCGGATGCGGCACGCCGGTTGGGCGACGCGGGGCTGAACCCCGGCGTCATGATCGACTGCTCCCACGCCAACAGTGAAAAGCAACACGCCCGCCAGGAAGTCGTCTTCAATAGTTTGATCG
>JARFRI010000403.1 GCA_029287335.1 Phycisphaera sp.
CGATCTCCCGCTTGAGTAGGTCGCGGACTTCCTCGTCGCCATCTTCCTGTTCGTAGCGGGCCAGCAGCTCTCGGCCGACGACTTCGCGCTCGGCTTCACTGATGTACCAGTTGGCATCCGGGAAGCCAGCCAGGCCATAGCGGTGTGACGGGCGGAAATTGGTCAGGAACACGTCCGTGATGTCTTCGGGTGTTAGCCCGCTGCGCTCGGCCAGGCGCGGCACAAGGACCTGTGCCGGCAGCGCGGGGTCAACAAGGATGTTCTTCTTGCCGCTGCGGATGAGCGTGGTGGTGGCGTGGGCGGTGCGGGCCGGGCCCTGCTTTTCCCAAAGGTCGTTGGTGCTCAAAGCACCGATGCTGATGATGCGGTAGTCCATGGTTTTGATGATTGGGATGGGTTGTTATTCGCCGGTCAGGTGATCGACGTGTTTCCAGGGCAACGTGCCGCCGAGTTCCTCTTTTTTCTGCTTGAGTCGTTGCAGCACGTTGTCGGGCAGCAGGGGGTGTAGACGATCGATCTCGCCGCCGGCAGCGATTTGTTTGATGAGTGTCGAGCTGGTGAAGCCGTAGGCCTCGCCGGACATGACGAAGACGGTTTCGATCTCGGCGATCGCGCGGTTGGTGAGCGCGAGCTGGAACTCGAAGTTCAGATCGGTCACGTTGCGCAGGCCACGGAGGATCGCGGTGGCGCCGACGGATCGCGCATAGTCCACGGTCAGGCCTTCAAACGCGTCGACCTCGACCTGCGGCCCGCAGTGCTCGGCGACCAGTTCGCTGATGATCGTCTTGCGTTCATCCAGTGAGAAGATCGACCGCTTAGCGGGGTTGGTCCCGATGGCGACGATCAAGCGATCAAACAGGGACTGTCCCCTTTTGATGATGTCCAGGTGGCCGTTGGTGATCGGGTCGAACGTGCCGGGGAACAGGCCGATCTTGGGCTTGTCGGTTGCTTGTTGATTGTTTTGAGCAGGCATCGCGGAATTATAGGGTATGGCTTGGGCACCTTCTCCCAAAGCTCCAGGCGGAAGCCAGGAGCAGTCGGTCACAAAGCGCACTTGCGCGTTGCCCAAGCCCGTTGATCGCTGCTCCGGGCTTCCGCCTGGAGCTTTAGGACGGAGCAGGCAGCGCAAAAGAAACCCCGCACCACGGCGGGGCCTCTCTAGGAGAAAACAATTTATGGCAAGTCCGCAGGCTTACTGCGGGGCGGTGAGCTGTGCCCGGCCGATGACCAGGCCGTCTTCGCCGGTCCACACCTGCATCTTTGCCAGCGAGTACTGCTGGACCATACCCACGACGTCCTTCATCCACTTGATGGCTTGGGGGTCGGACAGTTCCTGTCCGCCGATGGCCTCGGGCAGGCCCTTGGTCTCGAGCATGTTGACCCACGAGAGCATCAGCGAGCCGAAGCGGTCTGGCTGAGCGTTCCATGCGAGCACGGGTGTTTTGGCCAGGCGATGGGGCTTGCCTTCCAACTCGATCCGCATGGCCTTGCCGGCCTTGTTCGCGTCGACACACTTCTTGAAGAATTGTTCTTGCGTGCAGACGACGTAGTAGTCGCCGATGCTGCCGTAGACGATCTGGATCGGCGCGAGCTCGGGGAATTCCAGACCTTGGGCGATGGGCTTGCCGACTTCAGCGACTTTGAACGAGCTACCGCCGTACTCGCCGGTGCGCTGCGGGATCATGCCTGCCTCAAAGCCCATGACCGCGACGTTGGTCAGCATCACGACGTTGTCGAACATGAGGTTCATGTCGGTCGCGGCCGAGGCGTCATTCATCTTGAAAGCCATGCCCGTGACGGGGACCTGCACACTCACCGCTGGGTCCACGCTATCGCCAGCCACCGCGCCCATGAACAGCACCGTCGGCGGGTCGAGCTTGGGCAGCACGCCATCGACGAACGACTTGCCGTTGAGCAGCATGTTGAGCTTGTCCAGGCCCGGCCGTGATTCTTCGGTGGCCTTGATGTTGAAGGTGATCGCCGAGATCGTTTCTGCTGGTAGCGGGCCGAACTCTGCGACAGTGGTCTCGCCGAGCATCGCCATCATCTGGTTGTAGTCGGGCGACATGCCGAGGTACGTCGCGTCCATGCCCATGCCCTTGCGGACGACGCCCACGGCGTGCTGCGATTCTTTGCTCTCGATCGCGAGCAGGGTCATCGCTCGGTCCTCGGGCAGTTCCTTGGTCCACTTCGCGTAGGTCTCGGTGTCGGCGAGGCGTGGGGCGTCGGCGGGCTGGGTGAGGATGGATTGCAGGTATTCGTAGGCTTCAAGGTCGCACATCGCGACCCAGTCTTTGGTCATGACGATGTAGCCGTTGCCATCTTCGCCGGTGTAGACGGGGTTGCCGGCGATGTCGCCTTGTAGTTTGAGGCCGAGGGATTCGATGGCGTGGGCGCGATCGACTTGACTGACCTTGGTGAAGATGGCACCGGGCAGTTCGTTGCCGTCTTTGTCTTTGCCTTGGCTGAGGATGACAACGTCGCTGCCGAAGTAGGCGTCCATGAACTGGTCGACATTCATGTCCAGTGCCGCGAGCAGGTCGCCGGTGCCCTCGGTCTCTTGAACCATGGTGCGCCATTTCTCGCCGAGCGGGCCTTGCGTCAGGTCGCCGAGCCAGTCGGCTGGCTCGTTGATGTGGATGAAGACCGAGGTGTCGGCCGGCGCGAGTTCGGCGGGCGACTGTGCCCAGGCCGGGGCCTGCAAGAGCAGGGCGGCGCCGAGGGTCAGTGCGGTGGTGAATCGTTTGGTTCGTTGTAGGTCTAGCATGGTTGCTCCAAGGTTGTTGTGTGTTGGTTTGGTTTAGGCCCGGCTCTGTTTGTTGTTTGGGTCGCTCTTTGGTTCAAGCGGGGTGAGGATTTCTTTGAGGTCCGGCACCCCGTTGCCCAGCAGGTCGAACACGCGATCGATGTTGAGTGATTCGGGTGCTTCGGTGACGGCTGCGGTCAGG
>JARFRI010000037.1 GCA_029287335.1 Phycisphaera sp.
AATGTGCCGTGCTGCTGGACAAGGCCGGCGACATGGTCGAGGTGAACATCTCCGAAGACCCCCACTACCACGTCGCCACCGACCGGCTGGGTTGAATCGGCCTAGCCCGCTTCAGCGGGCGGGCGAACCATCTGCGTTACATATACGCGACAAGTCGCGGCGCTTCATGTGTGATATTCTTCGGCGCATGACCGCAACCAACACCGAACGTATCTTCAACTTCTCCGCTGGCCCCTGCACGCTCCCTCTGGAAGTCCTGCAGCAGGTCAGCGACGAGCTGCCCAACTACCAAGGTGCCGGGGCCTCGCTCATCGAGATGAGCCACCGCTCCAAGCAGGTCGTCTCCGTCTTCGAGCAAGCGACCCAGGGCGTGCGCGACGTACTCGGCGTCCCCGACGACATGCACATCCTGTTCCTCGGCGGCGGAGCAACCTTCCAGTTCGGGATGATCCCGATGAACTTACTCGCCCCCGGAAGTGACGGCGGCAAGTCGGCGGACTACATCCACTCCGGCGCGTGGTCCAAGAAGGCCATCGCCGACGCGAACGCCGTCGGAAAAGCCAACGTCATCTATGACGGCAAAGACAGCAACTACACCACCCTGCCCGACGCCGCATCAATTAAAACGAGCGATGACGCGGTATACCTGCACGTCTGTAGCAACGAGACCATCGGCGGCGTGCAGTTTGATACTTACCCCGATGTGCCCTGCCCGATCGTCGCCGATATGTCCAGCGAGATCATGTCCCGGCCGATCGACTTCTCAAAGTTCGGCCTGATCTACGCCGGCGCCCAAAAGAACATCGGACCGGCCGGCGTCGCGCTGGTGCTGATCAAGAAAGATCTCGTCGATCAATGCCCGGGCAATCTCATTAACTACCTGAACTACGCCAACCACGTGAAGGGTGAGTCGATGCTCAACACCCCGCCGGTGTTCCAGGTCTACATGATCAAGCTGGTCATGGACTGGCTCAAAGCCAAGGGCGGGATTGACTGGGCGCAGCAGCAAGCCGTGAATCGTTCTGAGATTCTGTACAACGCGATCGAACGTTCCGGGGGCTTCTATAAGTGCCCGGTCGATGCGAAGTACCGCTCGAAAATGAATGTGGTGTTTACCACGCCAAGCGAAGACCTCGACGCTGGATTCGTCAAAGAAGCCGAGGCTTTGGGCATGTCGGGTTTGAAGGGCCACCGCAGTGTCGGCGGCTGCCGAGCGAGCATCTACAACGCAATGCCGATCGAGGGTGCCGAAGCGCTGGCGAGCTTTATGGACGACTTCGCGGCGAAGAACGGGTGAGTTCAAGGCAGCGCTTCGCTTCACCACAGAGGCACGGAGATCGCAGAGAACACAGAGCAAGGCATTAGAAAAAATGTAATTGCCTTGCTCTGTGTTCTCCGTGTCCTTTGTGCCTCTGTGGTGAAGCGAAGCGCTGCCTTAGTTCGATTCAATCAACCCGTAAACATCTTCCACAGCATCAACAAAGCTCGCCAAAGTTAGGTGCTTGGGATGTGCAAACTTTTTCTCCACGAAGTGATTGAACAACTCAATCAGCGGATCGTAAAACCCGTCCGGGTTGACGATGATCAGCGGCCGATCGGTGTACTTCAAGATCTTCAGCACCAAAATCTCGGCCAACTCTTCAAGCGTGCCAAACCCACCCGGCAACACGACGAACGCATCCGCGCGGTCGTCCATGATCTGCTTGCGCTCGCGCATCGTTTGGGTGATGATCAGTTCGTCGGCGTTGTGGTAGGCGATCTCCACGGTGGACAGCGACTCGGGGATGACGCCGACGACGCGGCCGCCAAATTCGTGGACCGCTCGGGCGCAGTCGCCCATGAGTCCGACGCTGCCCCCGCCATAGACGAGCTGGTCGCCGTGCTCGGCGATGAGCCGACCCAGGTCCTTGGCGGCCTGTCGGTAGGCGGGGGCAATCTCGTCGGACGAGCCGCAATAGACGCATATGGATCGCATGATGGGGTCTGGGGTTGAGGGATTGGGTCGGGTTTGTGTCGCAAGCGTAAACCAGTAGCGACTTTTCTCCAACTGGAGCCTCGCGGTGACGGTTGTACGCGGTTCAGGCCGACTAAGAGATTGCTAAATGAGCTTGATTTCGCTAGGCTTAGCGATTCGGAATTTCGCTCGATCGAGGATATTAGCTTGTCACAACTTACGGCCTGGTCATCGTTTTTTCAGAGCAAGGCAAAGATACGTGGGCGCTCCCTGCTGAACGCAAATAAAGTCACTCGGCTTGAGCCGGAGGACGGCGAGTTGGTGCGCGCCCAAGTCAATGGCGACGGGCTCGTCACCGTCAGTGTTCGCCGCGAAGAGAACAAGGCGGTGATCGAGTGCGACTCGGAGCAGGCCGAGGAAGGCGTGTTCTGTGAAAACATCTGGGCGACGCTGTTGCACCTGGTGAATGAGCCGGAAGGTCCGGGCGCGACGCTTGACGAGATCATGAAGCTCAAGCCGCAGCCACCGAAGGCACGCAAGCGTGAGGGCGACGCGCGGAGCTCGCGCAACGGCAACGAGCCGATGTGGGCTGGGCGGTTGACGATGCTGCGCCCTTCGTCGGCGGACGTGCAGGATCAGGCGAGCAATGTATTCCCCGTGCAGCGGCAGGTGTGTTACGCCGTCCTGTCCCGCGCCAGCCAGCGCCACAACGGGCTGGTGATCGAGATGCGTCAGCGGATCGCGACCGGCACGGGCTGGGGCAAGCCTAAGCCGCTGAAGATGTCGACCGAAGTGCTCAATACGCTGACCGACCCACGTGACCGCGAGATCTGCGCCCTGCTGCTAGGCGGGACGTGGGTGACCGAACACGAGGCGAGCGATACGTGGTCGATGTCACGGAGTCATGCGATGTAC
>JARFRI010000063.1 GCA_029287335.1 Phycisphaera sp.
TCGGCCGAGGCCGCTTCAGCGGCCGGGCGTCTGACCACGGTCTTCAATGACGGCCGAGTCGATTCGACAGTCCAAGGCGCGAACGCAGAACCGATGAAGCCAACACCCAAACCCACCCCGCGTCGCCGATCCCGCCGCAAACCACCGAGTGGCCCGGGTCTATTTGACACCGATTGATTCAACCTTGCTGTACACCCCGCGTTAAACTTCCAACCATGCCAAGCCCAACCACCGATAAAGAACCTAGCTTCGAAAAGTCCATCGACAAGCTCGAAGACCTGATCGAACAGATCGAGTCCGGCGAAATTGGACTGGAACAAGCCATCGCCCAGTACGAGCAGGGACAAGCTCTGATTAAGCGATGCCAAGGCATCTTGGATAAGGCCGAGCGACGTATCGCCGAATTGACTCAGGATGCCGATGGCGAGCCAGCGATTGATCAGGCGGACGAACAATAATGTGTAGCGGGTGACGCGGAGCGTCCCGTGCGACACATCGAAGGCAACCGAGTGGGACGCTTCGCGTCACCCGCTACATAGGGATGGATACGGTTTAGGAAATACGCATGACGCCGCACTGGGTCTGGCTGACCTTCATCACGATCACTGGCGCCAATGTCGGCAGCTTCCTCAACGTCGTTGTCTATCGCTTGCCTGCGGGGATCTCGCTGGTGACCCCGCCCTCGCGATGCCCGCACTGCGAGCACCAACTCTCAATGTGGCGGATGGAGAACGTGCCGATCTTTGGTTGGCTCTGGCTGGCGGGTAAGTGCCGAAAGTGCAAGGCCCCGATCAGCATCCAGTACCCGCTGGTCGAGTTGCTCACCGCGATCCTCTTTGGCGGCAGCTACATCTTGTTCTACATGGTCGATGGTTGGCGGCCGCCGATGGGTAACCTCGGCTTTGAGTTCACCGACACCTACCCGCTGTTCATTGTCTACCTCGTGATGATCGCCTGCCTCATCGCCGCGACGCTGATCGATGCGAAGCTCTACATCATCCCACTGAGTATTACGTGGGTCATCGCGCTGGTCGGCATCGTCGTGCTACCGGCTGCGGCGACCTTCGACATGCCCGCGATGGGTACGGTTGGCGCGTCGATCCGCTACGAGCCTTTCGTCCCGATGGTCGGCCCGACCGGCGCGATGGTCGCTTGGTGTGGGGCCGCGGGTTTGCTCATCGCCGTCGTATTGCTTCGCCTGGGCATCCTCCCCGACAGCTTTGAGGGCGAAGTCGATGATGACGAACTCGACGAGAACGGCGACCTGCCCCCGCTCAAGCACCCCCGACTGGTCGCACTCAAAGAATGCATGTTCGTCGGCTTCCCGATGCTGGGCATGCTCGTCGGCCACTACATCGTCTCCCGCGACATGATCACCCAGCCCGAGATCACTGCTAGCGGCTGGTACTACGTCCTCGCGGGCTGCACGATGGGTTACCTCGTGGGCGGCGGGGCGATCTGGGCCTGTCGAATCCTCGGGACGCTGGCCTTTGGCAAAGAAGCGATGGGCCTGGGCGATGTTCACCTGCTCGGGGCGATCGGTGTTGTGCTGGGCTGGCACGAGGTCGTTTTCCTCTCCATCTTCATCGCACCGATCCTCGCGATCCTCGTGACCGCCGCCCTTGCCATCGCCGCGTCACTGAAAAACGGTGTCGCCCGGGTCATCCCCTACGGCCCGTACCTCGCGGCCGCCGCCCTCATCGTCCTGTTCTTCGGCATCGAGCGCGTGGACCTTTTTGGCATTTACACCACTTTGATGGGCAACCCCGATAGCGGTATCTCGCCGCTTTTTGTACCCTAGTTACAGTCTGTCCTCCACAGGCGGCTGAGCCGCTGACCAACTTGCGAAAGGATTCCGCAATGCAAACTCCCTTCATCAAACAACCGGCCGTCCTACTACTCGTGCTTCTCGCCCTGACCTCCATTGGCTGCCAGCGCTCCGTCGCCGAACGCAACGCGCTCATGGATCAGAACCGCGAAGCTCAGGCCGAGATCGACCGCCTCCGCATGGCCAACGACTCACTGCTCGCCGACCTCGCCTCGGCCAACAGCGAGATCTCGCGACTGATCGCTGAGAACGCAAGCCTCCGCTCCGCCCGGGCAACGCCGACCCCGACGACCAACCAGGGCAACACCGGCTTTGAAGGCATCAAGGACGTCGACTCGGAACGCAGTGGTAACCTCGTCACCGTCCGCGTCGCCAGCGACATCCTGTTCTCCTCGGGTAAGATCGATCTCAAGTCCACCGCCAAGCGCACCCTCTCGGATGTTGCTGGCGTACTGCAGTCCAAGTACGGCGGCAAGACCATCCGCGTCGAAGGCTACACCGACACCGACCCGATCAAGAAGTCCGGCTGGAAGGACAACCTCGAACTATCCTTGCAACGTTCCGCCGCAGTTCACCGCTACCTGCAACAGCAGGGCGTCGATGCGGAACGCATGTACGCCGCAGGCTTCGGCGCGACGAACACGCTGGGCTCAAAAGCCGCCAGCCGACGCGTCGAGATCGTCGTCGTACTTAGCGAGTGAGGCGGCAAGCTCGGGTGCCACATAACTGCCACAGGCAGCTATGTGCCCAGTGCTTTGTCGGATCGTTAGGGCAGTTTGCACACAGCTTGCTGCGCAAGTTGTGTGGCACCCCGTCCATCGCAATCGGATTACCATGATCGGCATCGTCAACTATGGCATGGGCAACCTCCGCTCGGTGCAGAAGGCACTGGAGCGCGTGGGTACACAGGCTCAGATCATCGACAAGCCCGAACAGATCGAAACCGCAGAGCGATTGATCCTGCCCGGCGTCGGTGCGTTCGCTGACGGCATGATGCACCTGCGCGACTGCGGCATGGTCGAGCCATTGATGCAATACGCTAAGAGCGGCCAACCGCTTATGGGCATCTGTCTAGGCATGCAACTGCTGTTCGATTCGTCGGCCGAGGATGCTCCGTCGATCGTTGAGTCGGTGAAAGGCTTGGGCATCTTGCCGGGCCAAGTCGTTCGCTTCCAGGAAGACCAAGGCCCGGACAAGCCCCGGCTCAAAGTCCCGCACATGGGCTGGAACCAGATCGACTTCGCTACGGATGTTCCCTTGTTTGAAGGCTTGTCGGCCGGCGACCATGTCTACTTCGTCCACGGCTACTACTGCGTGCCCGAAGACCATAAAGACATTGCCGCAACGACCGACTATGGCCAACCCTACTGTTCGGCCGTGCATCGCGGCAACGTCTGGGCCACCCAGTTCCACCCCGAGAAGTCGCAACACGTCGGCCTGCGAATCCTCGAAAACTTCGCCAAGGCGGAATTGGTGCAGGCTTGACGATGGTGACAGAGCAAAGCCATAACGACGCTGCCGTCTTCCCGCTGCTCGCTGATCCGCAAGGCTATGTCGCGTGTCCCTGGGACCTCGGCCATGACGCCAAGCGACGCGACTACTGGCTAGGCGTATTCCGTCGGCAGTGGGTGTCGCTTTTACAACACGCGAAAAGCGAGGCGGAGGATCGCGGTGTTGATGCGACACAGGCGTGTGAGCATGCGAATCAATTGTTCGGCGGTTACCTCAATCAAGTCACCCGCGACCCGCTGGCCTTTGGCCGCCTCGATGTGCTATCGATCTGTAAGCACCGCGAGCAGGCCTTGCGTGCTGCCGGGATTGCCGATCCTTACCGCCTGCTCAAGGAATCCGAGAACGAGCGGGCCTTGGCCTTGCTGCCCGCGTTAATCAAAGAGCTTGATAGAGCGTCCGATACCGACCGCGATCGCCTCATCATCGAGGGTGTCTTTGCAGGCAACATCTTCGACATGGGGGCCGAGCATACGCAGAAGATGTTTGAAGAGGGCTCGGTTGATTTCGGCTCCGTGCGTGCCAAGCTTAAGCCCCGCCCATGGAAGCATGATGCGCTGGATGCGTGGTCGGCACGTCTGAAAGAAAAGCCGTATCAAGCCGCGGTCTTGTTCGTCGATAACGCGGGGCCCGATGTCGTCCTGGGTATGATCCCGCTAGCCCGTTACCTGCTGCAGCAAGGCACAGCCGTCGTTCTGTCCGCCAACACCGAGCCCTCGCTCAACGATGTCACACACAACGAACTGGCCGTTCTGATCGACCGCATCACGGCGTTCGACCCGGTGATCGCGAAAGCCTTGCAAGCCAGACAACTCCGCCTCGTCGAGTCGGGCAACTGGGCTCCATTAATGGACCTGACGATGGTCAGCCCTCAGCTTGCAGCGGCATGTGATGAGCTGCCGATCGACTTGGTCGTGCTCGAAGGCATGGGGCGATCGATGGAGTCCAACCCGCACTGCAAGCTGGCATGCGATTGTCTTCGATTGGCAATGGTCAAAGACTTAGGCGTTGCGGAGAGCTTTGATGCCGAGTTGTTCGATCTGGTCATGCGGTATGAGCAGGCTGATGCATGACGATTCCAATCGCCCTCATGCAGGCTTGGTTTCTTCCTCAACCATCTTAAGCACCGCTTGCCGCAGGTTTCGTGTGATAGCACCAACTTTGCCATCACCGATGTCTTTTTGTTCGACCGCGATGACGGGCAGCACCTTCCAGTTCGAGTTGGTCAGGAACACCTCGTCTGCATCGAGCAGGTCCTCGACCGTGAGCATGCGCTTCTGAACGGTAATGCTTTGTGCTTGGGCGGCTTCGATCACCGCCTCGCGCGTCACGCCCGGCAGCACCGGCGCGGGCAGGGCGTCGGGTTTTTCTTCGCCGCGCGCGATCGGGGTCAGCAGTTCACCGTCCTTCACGAGCATGATGTTCGACACCGCGCCGCTGGCTAGGTGGTTGGTTACGTTCAGCCAGATCGCCTCGGCACAGTCGGTCGCCGCGGCTTGTCGTAGCGAACGCAGACGCGTCCAATAGTTGAGTGTCTTATGGCCAGCAGTGATGTCGAAGGGGTTGGCGCCCTGGCCGTACAGCCGGACGCGGACGCCCTGATCGAAATAGCCCGGGGCAAACGCAGTGGGTTGGCTGGCCTGGATGCAGACGGTTTGCCGGACCTGCATCGCCTCTTGTCCGTCGCTGCCCTTGAGCATGGAGAGCGTCCCGGCCGTGACGGTCAGGCGCAGTCGAGCGTTCTCGAGTTGGTTGGCGGCAAGTGTCTGCTGGACCGCTTCGGCAAGCGGGGCGGTCGCCATGTCCGGGGCCAGCCCGAGTTCTGCGGCCGAACGCTTGATCCGGGCGAGGTGGCGGTCGAGGCGAAACACCTTGCCGTGCGTGGCGAACATCGTCTCGAACAGGCCCACCGCGTGCTGGAAACCAGCATCCTGAACGGAAACGAGGGCTTGCGAGTCGTCGAGTATTTGGCCGTTGAGGTAGGTTTTCATGGGGTCTGGGGTTTAGGGGTTGGGGC
>JARFRI010000104.1 GCA_029287335.1 Phycisphaera sp.
TTCATCATGAAGTGGACCGCGCGAGAAAGATCACCGTTGAGTTTCGGTTCTTCGTCGGCCATGAGCAGGGCGTAGACCACCAGCGCGGTATAGCCGCCGTAGTTGCGGTGCGACTCGGGGTCCTGCTCCCAGTGCGATTTATCCTTACGTTGTTTGTAGAGCCAGGCGACGCCCTGATCGATGGCGGCCTGCACATCCGCGGGCCGATCAAACTGCCCCTCGCCGCGCAAGAGGCTGGACATCTTTCGCATCAGCTTCTTACCGATGCCGCGCTTGAGCAGTTCCGCATCAATCTCACCAAGCGTGACATGAGCCAGCTTGATCGTTTCCGCCTCGGCTTGCCCCGGCTCACGGCTGAGGTATTCGGTCAGCCAGACCCGCGCACGGATCAGCATCTCGATGGAATCCCCTTGCTTGGTATCGGTAACGAGGCCAAAATAAAACGCTCCCGCTTCGTTCGCGCCGGCAGGCGTCGCCAACTTAAACTCAGTCGCCGCCAGCCGCACCTTCCCCGCCAGTGCCTGATCAGTCATCCGATCGGCATAAGTGACCGCCTTACCCGGGTCGTTCAGGTCCGCGAGGTACAGCATCGCCAGCTTGTCCGCCGCCGCCGGGTCGGTGGCCAGGAGTTCTTCGAGTTGGGCGATCTCCGCATTAATCTTGCGTGTCCGAATGAGATCGGTGATCGTATCTCGCACATCATCGATACGGGGCGAGTCGTGCTGTGATCCAAATCGATTGCCACGGTTTAAGAACTTCAGCGCTAGGTCCGTGTCGCCCGCCTCAACCGCATCGTTACTCAGATCCATACACAGATCGATGAAATCGTCTGGATTGAGGTTGCGCGCGTTTGGTTCGTTCTCGTGCCACTTGTCCCAGAGCA
This sequence comes from Phycisphaera sp., assembly GCA_029287335.1. Lineage (GTDB taxonomy): Bacteria > Planctomycetota > Phycisphaerae > Phycisphaerales > Phycisphaeraceae > JAHQVV01. The sequence continues at coordinate 884 of JARFRI010000104.1, forward strand.
CCAGCCGCATCTCCCCGATCTCAAACTTTCGCGATTCATCCTTCTCAAGCAATGTGTCCAACGCCTGATTCGCCGTCGGGTAGCCCCGAGGATCGCGGAGCCCAGCTTCGTATGCCTTCTCATACAGAAGGATCGTCAGGTCCGGATCGTGTTTGCCTGATTTGGCCTCGCTGAACAGTCGCTGGGCAAACTCCGCATCATCGGCGGTTGACCTGGTACGCCTGACTTCCCGCTCATCCTTGGCGAACTGGTCCCGAAACGCGTTCTCCGCAGGCGTCGGCTCCTTCGCTTGAGCCGAAGCACAGAGGAAAATGATCAGTAATGAGCTGACACAGAAACGATAATTGATTTTTATAAGCATCGATCGATTCCATTTCGCGAGCGCGTTGAGGCTGATGTGCCTCGACTGACGACTCTACATCGCCTCAAGAGCTAATGAATTTAATCATACCGCGCGGAGGCAGTCATCCGAAGTCAAACGCCACGAAATCGCGGGCAGCCAGCTTGGCGAGCGTCTCTAACCAGCCAACCGGCACGGATAGGCAAAACGCGATTAGTTCCCGAATTGGCTTGGCTTGTCGGTCATTTGCAGGTCGAGCGTTGAGCCAACGAGGTTTTGCCAGGTGAGAAAGGGCGAGTCGAGGGGTTGGCCGTTAAGGGTTGCGCTGGCGACGTAGCGATTCGAGTCGGTCGTGTCCGGCGCATTGATCGTGAAGTCCCCGCCAGGCAGGTGCAGCGTGCTGCGTGTAAAGACCGGGCTGCCGATGATGAACAAGTCTTGACCCGCGACAGGGAACAGGCCCAGCGCCGACCAGACGTACCAGGAGGTCATCGCGCCCGAGTCGTCGTTGCCGACCATCCCGCCGGGGGTCGGCGTAAACAGCTTGAGTCCTTCGCGGACGACATCGCAAGTCCGATCGTGACGCCCGGCGTAGCAATACGCATAAGGCACCTCCATGTCCGGCTCGTTGCACAATCCCTCGAACCGGTGCAGGTCGTGACCCGCGCGCATCTCATCGGGCGTGGGTTTACAGCCGACGCGCGGCGCGGCGTCTGCGCCAAAGCCGAAGAAGCGATCGAGTTGTTCGATGAAGTGTTCCTTGCCGCCGGACAGCGCGATCCGCGCGGGGATGTCGTGCAGCAGGCGGAAGGAGTAGTTCCACTTCCCACCTTCGTAGAAGGTAGATGGCTTGAGTAGGCCGGTCTCGGGGTTGTAGGCGTTTTGCCAGTTGCCCGCCGTCTGCATCATCTGCTCATAGAGCTTGTCGTCGCCAATATGCTGCGCGACGCGCGCGGTGCAGTAACAACCATAGGCCATATCGAGCGTATGCGTAATCGGGTGGACCAGGCCTTGTTGGAGGAAGGCCTCGCCGACGCCGCCACGCGACAGGTCACGGTGCATCATCGTCGCGGCGCGCTCCCAATCGATGCCCGGCGTGCAGCGCGTCAACGCATCGGCAATCGTGACGTGCGCCAGCGCGCTGGCCTGGTGGGCAAAGCGGTCGTAGCCCCGCGCCATGCGGTAACCGATCGGGAAGTTGCCCTCGGTCTCGACGATGTTGAGCAGGCTGTTTACGAAGTCGCTGCCAAAGTCGGGATACAGACTCAGCATCAAGGGCAACTGCGTCTTATACAAGTCCCACATCGTGGACATATCAAAGAAAAACGGGCTGTCCCAAGGCCAAAACGGCGACTCGTTGTGCGCCTCGCAAGGCTTGATCATGCTGCGATAATGCGAGGTGCGAAACACCTTGCGCTGCGCCTCGGTACCACCCTCGATCTCGATCGCCCCGAGCTTATCCGCCCAGCGCTGCCCCGCACGATCACGCGTCACGTTGAATCGGCGTGATGGCAAGCTCTTGCGGGCCTTGCGTGAGGACCGCCAGCTAAACCCAAGCCGAAGCTCGAGCTGATGCCCCGCCTTGACCGGCATCGTAAACACCACGCCAAACGGCTTAAACGTCGATGGCCGAATGTACTGATGCGACAACTCATCCTGCCCATCAAGTACCGCGTCGCCTTGCCACAACTCCGCCGTTGGCTCGTCTTCGTAATAGCGCACACTCATCGCCGTACACAGCGACACGCCCTCGAGTACGACTTCGCCATGCGCTGCGCTCACGCCATCCAATTCGCAGTGAGCCCGCTGCGGAACCGTCCGCCCATCCTCGATCGCGATCCCGCCGTGTGACAAGTCGATTGCGAGCATGGCCGTGCAGTCACTTGCGAACGTGTACCGATGCACCGCACCGCGAGACGTCACGGACAGCTCCGCGGTGATCCCCGTGCCCTTGAGTTCACAACCGTAAAACCCCGGGCTCGCCTGCTCATTGATCAACTCGCGTGGCGTATCGATCGCGCTAAGCCCGCCAAGCTCAGCCGTCATCGGGACCACGCGCGTGTAGTTGTAGTACTTGCGGATCGCGCCCACGCCCGACGGGTGAAAATGCGTGAACCCCTGGCATATCCGCTTGTCAAACAGCTGCGGCGGCAGGCCCTCCGTACACTTGCCCCAGCGCCCGTAGCCCGTCGGGTAACCCCCCGAATACGCGCAGGCCGACACCATTCCAAACGGCAGCGTCGCGCCCGGGTGCGTGTTGCCGATCATCGGCTTAGGGAAGAACCAAGACGACGCCAACCCCTTGGGCACAACGACATCCATCGGCTCGCAACCGATAAACGGATCGACATCATCGAGGATCGATGGTT
>JARFRI010000268.1 GCA_029287335.1 Phycisphaera sp.
CTTCGAGCCGTTGTCCGGTGCCATCTTGTTGACGCGGACCAGCGGTGTGTTGCAGATCGTCTGGATGATGTTGTCGTAGGTTTTGTTGTGGAGGAAGTTGGTGGACATGGTGGGGCTCCTGTTCGGTGTGCTTGATTTCGATGTTGCTTGGGTCGTTGATGGTAAGGCGCGGGCCGGGTTGTGCCAAGCCCAGCGACTTGCCACCGGCCTCTGCGGGTCTACAATGCCGCTTCAGTTCGAGCGATTTCCAAGTTTTCAAACAAGAAAGGCCCAACCATGGCCCGTACCGTGACACTCAAAGGCGACACCACCATCAACCTCACCGGCACCGAGGTCGGCGTCGGCGACACCGCCCCGGACTTTGCAGGCACCGGCCTAGACCTTAAAGAAGTCAAGCTCTCCGACTACGCGGGCAAGGTCGTCATCCTCTCGACCGTCCCGTCGATCGATACCGGCATCTGCGACCTGCAGACCAAGCGGCTCAACAAAGAAGCAGCGGAAAACGACTTCATCGTGCTGACGGTGTCTTGCGACCTGCCGTTCGCGATGGGCCGATGGTGCGGCGCGACGGATTCGCAAGCGGTCCACTGCGTGTCGGACTTCAAGGCGCGTAGCTTCGGCAAGGCGTATGGCCTTGAGATGGCCGACGGCCCACTCGCCACCTTGCTCGCTCGCAGCGTCAGCGTCATCGACAAGGACGGCAAGATCGTCTACCAGGAGCTGGTCCCCGAGATCGCCCAGGAGCCCGACTACGACGCGGCCATCGCCGCGGCCAAAGCGGCCAGCTGACGCTCACTCTTATTCCAATTCAAAAGAGCCACGGTTTGAAGCCGTGGCTCTTTTTTATTTCAATGAAGAGATGCTTACTTTTCTGCTTCATCCGTCAGCCGGCTGAGGATCAGCTTGCCGCGGTCGGGGTCGATCTCGTAGGTGAAGTTACTCAGGAACGTGTTACCCAGTAGCGGCGAGGCGGCGCTGAGGTCTTCGGGGAGCACGAAGGCTTCGACGTCGTTGACGATGAATTCGCCGACCTGCACGGATTCGAGGGACACGCGGCGGGCATCGACGAGCTTGCCGTCGGCCATCTGCAGCTGAACAATCGGGTCCGCCTCGGTCACGGTGATGCCCAGGTCCTTGGCGAAGAGGTGGGGCAGGCTCAGGGCGCTGGCACCGGTGTCGAGGATCATCGAGCGGATGGGCTTGCCATTGATCCGCACATCGATCTCCAGGACGTTGCCAGCCTTACGCAGGTCGACCGCACCGCGCTGGTATTCGCCAGCCGCCTTGGCGAGTTCTCGGTTGATGGATTCGAAGCGTCGGCTCGGGCCGAGCGTGTAGCGACGCTTGTCCGCTTCGGAGAGCTCTTCAATTGCTCCGGTGATGTCTTCTTTCTTGGCGAGCTCGGCGTATTTTTCGTTGATGACCGCGGCCTTCTCCACCCAAGTCACCATCGTTGCGATGTAGGTCGCCTTCGCGTCATCCATCTTGATCTGCTGGTCCTTCTCGAATTTCTTGCGCTCTTCCTGGGTCCGTTCGATGGTGGCCACCAGTTCGTCGTAGGCCTTCATGTTCCGGGCGTATTCGTTCTGAGAATCGGACTTGCGGACCTTGTCCTTCATCTCGTCGATCTCGCGCTGCAGGTGAGCGATGTAGGCCTGGGCCTTGGCGATCTTGCGTTCCGCGTCGCGGAAGTCGTCCTCGGCTTCCTTGAGGGCTCGCTGGGCCTGCTTGATGTCGGTGCGGGCGCGGATGATCTCGTTTTCTTCTTCGAGCACGTACTCCAGCCCGACGCGGCTGAGCCCGGCGTCCTCAATCGCCTTGGCGGCTTCGGCCTGCGCGGTCAACGTGGGTAGCAACGCGGTGCAGAGCAACAGCATCAGTGTTAACGGCTTGTTCATCATCGGAAGAGGCTCTCTATAGAGGTGGCAAAACAGCAAGCAATCAAACTGGCCCGCAAACGTGTCGGATGCAGACCAGAAGCATGATTATACAGGCTTGTCCCTTGATACGAAGCGACGTTTTCAAAGGTTCTCAGGCGGTTTTTGCACATCTGAGAGATATCAAAACACGCTGCCTCGCTCAAGCACGGCAGATGCGGCGTCGTGGTAAACATCTTTAAGTTGAGCGGGGGTCAGCGCCGCACCGCAGAGTTTGGCGGTGGATTTGGGATCGACCGCGGGATCGACCTTGTGCAGGTCTGGGTCGACGATCGGGCTTGGGCCGGCGTAGTCGGTTTCGAGCAGGGAGCGCAGGGCCCAGTAGCGCGAGGCGTACAGGTCAAAGCCATAGCCCGGGTTGTCCGTGTCAGGATTGTTGGCATCTTCCGGGGGCGGGTCGGTGTTGGTGGGCCAGGCCACGATGTCGCTGCCGAAGAGCACACGGCCGGGGTTGGCTTCAATAAACTGCGCGAAGCGTTGGGGGTGCTTGCTTAACTCGCGGACCTGCCACTTGGTGGCCGAGCAGTCGATGACGTAGTTGGGGTGGCGTGCGAGGAAGTCGTGCAGGTAGTCGAGGTCCTCGGGGTACCCGCCCATGTGGGCACCGATCCAGGTGACGTCGTGGTACTGGTCGAGGAGTTCTTCGAGGGGCTTGTATTGGTCAAGCTTGCTGCCGTACTTCGCCGCGTCGGCGTAAGCGGTTTGGAACCACGTGTCCGGGTCAGCGACGTGCGTCATGAACACCCGGTAGCCCAGGTCATAGGCCAGTTGCATGCCTTGCCGACGGATCGGCGAACCCAGACGCATCGGGCTGTCGGGCCCGGGCGCGAAGTCCAGGCCGCGCGGCCCGGCCCAGTACTTGATGATCCGCGAGCCCAGCGCATAAAAGTCTTCGATGTCCTTGAGCCAACCGGTCGTAAACGTGCCCGGCTCATCGCGCTTCATAAAGTCTGGCACGCAGATGAACTGGATCCTTCCCGCGCGATCACCGATGAGCGAATCGAGGATCGGCTGGACGGTGCGCCGTGCCGTCATCGTCCAGCAGCGCTCGATGCCATAGGCGTCGGCGACATCAAGGAACAGCTCGGCCGCGCGCGGCGAGCTGATGTGCGTGTGGATATCGATGATCGGCCCGTCGTAGGCGAAGCTACTGGCCTCGGCCAAATAGTCCAGCCCGAGGCGATTGGCATCAGTGATGGGCCTACTGCCTTGGGTGCTGGCGTGGGGCGTGTGGGTCGTGGTCATCGTCAAGCTCTATTCATAAAACACACATGCGGGCGGTCGATCCCGCCGATGTCTAAGTGTAGCCCCACCGACTATGATGCGGCTAACCTCTGGAGCACCGCGATCAGCCAACCGACGCAGCCCAACCCCGCCACGCAAGCCGACACGCCCGCGCTGCGTTACGACATGCTCGCGCTGGATCTGGACGGGACGCTGCTGCGTTCGGACAAGCAACTGGCCAAGTACGACGCCGTCGCGATCAAGGAGGCGGTGCGCCGCGGGGTGAAGGTTGTGTTAGCGACGGCCCGGCCGCCGCGTTCGTCCAAGCTAATCCATAAAAAACTGGGCCTGGACACGCCGCTGATTAATTATAACGGGGCGCTGATTTACGACGTCGCCAAGGACGAGCAGGTCTATCACGAGCCATTGAACTCGAAGACCGCGCGCGAGATTATCAAGCTGGCCCGGTCGATCGAGCCCACGGTGGTGGTGTCGCTTGAGGTGCAGGACAAGTGGTACACCGATCACGACGACCCGCGGTTCAAGACCGCGACGGCCAAGCGGTTCAAGCCCGACTATGTGGGCACGCTGATCGTGCCGTTGTCTCGGCCGGTCACGAAGCTGATGTTCCTGTTCCACGCCGAGCAGCTCAAGCCGATCCGCGAAGCGATCATGGCGAACTTCGGCGACCGCGCCGCGTTCCCCGAGAGCGATGAGACGATCATCCAAGTCGTCAACGCCGAGGTTGATAAGGGCATCGCGCTCAAGCGTGTTGCCGATCAGTACGGCATCGACGCGAGCCGAGTGTGTGCCATCGGCGATGCGCCAAACGATGCGGGCATGCTGCGGTGGGCGGGTTTTGGGTTGGCGGTCGGCAACGCCTTTGGCGAGGCGCTTGAAGCGGCCAACGTCGTGCTGGAAAAAACGAACGACCAGCGCGCGGTGGGCCTGGCGGTAGAGCGATACATCCTCGGCGACGACCCGGTGGCCCGGGAGGTCGCGCGGGTCAGCGCGGCCGAGAAAGAAACAAGCGATTGATCAACTTGGGTTAGCCGGCGGGCTTGTCCCGCCGATGGTTTTGGCTGTTGTCCTGTTTCAGAACAACCTGAGGTTTGGATAAACAAGCGGTCTATTGAAGCGGGGTGCCACTCTGCGGGTTTCAGCCCGCTGTGTGCAAGTACAGTTG
>JARFRI010000270.1 GCA_029287335.1 Phycisphaera sp.
GACCTGCCTTGATCGCGCGCGTCACTTCGCGCATGCCCTCGGCAATAAACAGCCCCGCCTGGCGTCGGCCGCGCTGATCGCGCAGTTTTACCAGCGCCTTGACGCGCGGGTTCTGCAGGCTCGTGATCTCGGTCTGGTTACCCACCCATCACCTCAATGATCGCTCGGCAAAACGCCGGACAGTCGTCGGGGCGGCGCGCACTAACGTGGTGCCGATCGACGACGACTTCTTCGTTGACCCACTCGGTGACGCCCGCATTGATGAGGTCGTCTTTGATGCCGGGCGTGGACGTGTAGCGGTAGCCTTCGACGACGTTGGCGGAGATGTTGATCCACGCGCCGTGGCAGATCGACGCGAGGCACTTGCCTTGTTTGTCGATGTCGGCGGTGATGGACAGGACTTCGTCGTAGCGGCGGAGTTTGTCGGGCATCCATCCGCCGGGCACGACCAGCCCGTCGAAGTCGTCGGCGGAGAGGTCGGCGAGTTTGGCTTCGCAGAGCTGCGGGTAGCCGTGCTTGCCCTTGTGCGTGACGCCCGCTTCGAGGCCAGCGACGACAACCTCGGCCCCGGCTTCGCGGAGGCGGTACTTGGGGTATTGCAGTTCGAGGTCTTCGTAGTCGTCGCCAACGAAGATGAGCACGCGTTTACCGGTCAGTGGCATGGTCATGAGTGGGCCTATTTGCTGGAGGAGTCGTTCCACGGGTCATCGCGCCAGGTGGTGTCGGCTGATTGTGCTGCGGGCGGGGTCAGCGTCACAGCAGGCGTTTGTGGTGGGCTTGCGTTCGATTGTGTCTGCGGCGCATTTGTGTTGGTGTGCTTGGCGGTGGTGTCGGTGCGTTGTTGAGTGGCCCAAGCCAAGTAGGTTTTGACCTGCGTGGTGGGGAGTTGCCGAAGCAGGAGCACGGGGAAGGCCCAGAGCACGATGAGCATGAACCCCGCTTGGACCATCCCGCCGCCGGTCGGCGCATCGGGCATCTCCGGCAAGACGTAGCGCATCGTCAGGATGACACTGACAACCGCGACGAGGATCGCGTAGTACGCCCATCCTTTGAGTACCTTGAGTGCCCAGAGCCGATCGCGAAGCAGCCCGATCCCCGCGATGATCAGGACCATTGCCATGACCGTGCTGGCCAGGGATTCGATGCCTTGGCCGATGCGGTAGACGGGGTGTCTGAGTGTTCTGATCTGGATTTGTATTTTCTCAAGCTGTGCTTCGGTGAGCTGCTGGCCCATGCCTTCCATCATGCCGATGGCCTTTTCGAGATTGCTTGGCCCGGCCAGTGAGACGGCTGTCTGGGCGAGGCTGTTGATGCCGATGATCACGCCGAGGATCAGGCAAAAGATGCCGAAAACCATGATTCTTGTTGGCCGTTGCATGGGCCGCATCGTAGCAGGCGAGGCGGTATCGCTCATCGGTCGTGATGTTTGACAAGTGTACTCGCTGGGTGGACAATCTCGCGTTCCAAACCAACGCCTCCTTAGCTCAGTTGGTTAGAGCAGCTGACTCTTAATCAGCGGGTCCAAGGTTCGAATCCTTGAGGGGGCATCACGATACACCCCGCAGCTCACCGGCTGTGGGGTTGTTTTTTGGCCAAAAACTGATCCTGGGGGCAAAGAAACCGAACAAAACATTGGGACTTTACGTAGTAGACCGGTACAATACGCCCCCCGCGCCCCCGCCTCCCCCACTGCTTACTCCGAGGGATCGAACCATGACACGAATCACCACCACCGCTACCGGCCTCGTCTTACTGCTCGCCACCGCCCTGCTGCTTGCACCAAGCACCGCCCATGCGGAGCCCGATCTGAGCAAGATCAACCTGGGCAGCTATGTCACCGGCCCGAAGATCACCAAGAACGACCTCAAAGGCCGATTCGTCATCGTCGAGTACTGGGGCATCAACTGCGGGCCCTGCATCGCCTCGATCCCACACATCACCAAGCTCGCCGAGGAGTACGGCCACAGCCAGTTGGTGATCGTCGCCAATCACGCCCAGGGCGGATCCGATGCACAAGTCAAAGAGAAGTGGGAGAGCCGGGCCAAGAGCAACTATGTCGCCGTGGTCAACGGCGGCAACCTGCCCGGCACCAACGTCAGGGGGATCCCCGATACTTTCCTGTTCGCGCCCAACGGCAAGTACCTATGGAACGGCCACCCCAACGGCGTTGAAAAGGCGCTCAAAGACGCGATGAAGCGTTACCGCGTGCCAAAGAAAGAGAAAGTAGAAGAAGCCGCGCCCGACCCGATCGTCACCGGCATCGAGCCGCAGTACTTCAAGCGTCAAATCGAAGACATCAATGAGCAGAGCCGAAGCATCGACGCCCCGCTCGCTCAGTTGCGCCGTGCCAGTGAGCGCTCATCCAAAGAAGAACAAAAGGCCGAGGCCAATGCCATCCTCGCGACGGTAGCGCAGTTTGCCAAGTCCCAGCAAGACACGATTGACAAGACGATCGCCGACGACCCCGCCACGGCGTACGCCATGACGGACCAGGCCATCGAACTGTTCGGTCGCGACGATCTGGCGACATCGTTTACTGAAACGAAATCGAAGATGGAATCCGATGACGCACTGATGGACCGTGTCCGTTCGATGCGCAAGCTGCGTGAAGTCATCGCCGAGGCCGAATCGATCGGCTTGACCAAAGACGCCGCCAAGGCCAACAGCGATCGCAAAAACACCCGGACCCTGCGATCGATCGAACGCGACCTGGGCCTGATCGTGAAGACCTGGCCAGAGACCGACGCCGCCAAGCAAGCCGAATCGTTCCGTACCGCATGGGGCTTGAACGGGTAAGCCCGCGTCGCCTGTCGTCCCAATTCTTACACGACGATCCCTTCGGTGGCTTATGCTGGGTTGTCCCGCATTTGCATTAAACCGAAGGATATCGAGATGACCAACTTGTTTCGCCGCGCGAATGTCTGGCTTGCCGTCCTGTGCCTGCTTGTCACCTGCGATGCCAACGCCTGTGATAAACACGCTCAAGCGCAAGCGGACCAGCAGGCAGCGCAAGAAGCCGAGCCCAAACCCACCGGTTACGACGGCCCCAAAGAAGACCTGCACATCTACCTGCTCATCGGCCAGTCCAACATGGCCGGCCGGGCGAATGTCCCCGAAGATTTGGCCGGCGTGATCGACCGCTGCTACCTGCTCAACGACAAAAACGAGTGGGTCCCCGCGAAGAACCCGCTGAACCTCTACTCGACGATCCGCAAGGGCGAGGGCATGCAGAAACTCGGCCCGGGCGACAGCTTTGCCAAAGCGATGCTCGAGGCGAACCCCGACATCAAGATCGGCTTGGTCGTGAACGCGCGTGGCGGCAGCAAGATCGAGCAGTGGGAAGGTAAGGGGAAGTATTATTCGGATATTCGCAGCCGATCCAAGGCCGCCGCGAAGACCGGCACGATCAAAGGCGTGCTCTGGCACCAGGGCGAGAGCAACAGTGGCAACCCGGGTGAAT
>JARFRI010000277.1 GCA_029287335.1 Phycisphaera sp.
CGCATGGCGATCATCCACGCCCTTGGCATCTGCAACGGTTCGCCGGGCGCAGCGGCCAAGAAGTTGGGCATTTCGCCAGCAACGATTTACCGGAAAATCAAGGCTTGCGGCATTTCTTCTGGCGAATAAAGAACTGAAGGACTTCGCTGCTGTTGCCGGTCTCCCTCAAGAAATTCGGTTTATTGGTAGTCATGCGATTAGCTTCTGTGGTGTGATTACCTTGTTGACTTGCAACATGAATCTTTGCGGCTTGGCTTGCTGTTATCCTTTTCATGTTGCCCTCGTGTCTGAAGGTTGAATGATTCAAACCGAACTAGAGATGTGAGAAGTACCGCCGTCCTTGGTTCAAGCCAACCCAGATAGCAACGCCAAAGAGCAGTCCACTCGAAGGCTCAGGTATTGATGCCCTCAAAATGCCCTCAAAACACAGTGCGAGACAGTAAAAAACCGTGTGGATTGAGTAAAGATTCGAGACTAGCTAAATCCTTGCCAGACATGCATTTGCCACACAAGTACAGGTGCTTCAACAACTTGCAAAATCGGGCCTGAGTCAATCCCGCCCTCTCCGCTTCACAATCGAGCAGCGTCAGAAGTGCTTGTTCCCACTCATATTCTGACGCTTTCTCGATTTTTGACTCCCTTGATGCCCTCAATAGCGAGCACTCAACTGGCTGCATCTACCCACGAATCCATAATTCTGGCCCGTTTAGGCGTGTCCGATCGTTCCCCGATGGCGAGGAATAGAGGCTAAGCTTCTACGTCTAAATCTATGTGCCTACCCAGACTCAAGAAAACGATCGCATCGTGTGGGATGAAGCGGGCCAACCTAGACGCATGCAATGGCCTGTCATGCATCCAGGTGAAACGACTTGCAGAGATCACTTCGGATTCTGCGTCGCCACATTCTGGATTTTCCTTCTACCCGCAAGATCACTGCCCCTGTTCGGACCCCGGCCTGGTCCGACACCGCGTGGTAAGTGTCACACCCATACATGCCCCGGCCGACCCACTATGCGATCACGAATCGATATACGCTGTATATCGAGAAAGCCATGATGAGATACCTCTACTGCGATTTGGTCGTTGTGTTGATTTCGGATTGTTCTCATGAGAAGCAGGGGTGCCTCACCATCAAAACCCACAACCTGCAACCGCTAACTCTTTTCTCGGGCGCGCTCTCAGATCGTAAATGGATGAAGCCTGTCAATGGGCTACGCTTTTCGACTACGGGTACGCCAAATCCTGGACTTGGAATGGACCGGGTCCTTCGATCAAACCTGATGAGATATGGGGCAAGACGATCAAACTGATTCAAGAACAGCTAGACAAGTCGTTTTTTATCAATCTATGGATTCACGAACCAATTGATCGACATCCGCCTTGTTACCGGCATCGGCGACCGATGCAAAATCAGACTTAAAGCTGACTACATCGGTTCCCAAATCACCCGAAACGTCGCCAACTGTTCCTAACGATGGCTTGTCGCTAAGTGGCTGCTGTTCCTTAACGTTATTGAGTTTTCCCAAATGATCCGAACTGTCCGCAGTTGGTGCCCCGCAAGGTGGGGGTTTTTCATAAGAACAAGGCCATCCGTTGGATGGCCTTGTTCGAAAGACGCTTTGTTGGATATCAAGCTCAACCGCGTCATTGTTTATTTTTTCACGACGCGGAAGGAGCCGGGGGCGACGAGTTCATCTTCTTCGGGCGTGAAGCTGAAGACGTCGACGGTGCCCGATACTTCGTAGGACACGACGAGGAAGGCGGTGCCGGTTGGGCTCTTGTCGGGGGTGATCCAGACTAGGCCCTCGGGGCTTGCCGCGCCGGTGCCATCGGACACCGCAGAGTTGATGTACTGGACGAATGCCGCGTTGGCGGGGTCGGTGATGTCGTAGAGCATGACGCCACCGGTGCGTTCCAGGCCGATGGCGGCGTAGGTCTTATCGCCAATAGTTGCGACGGCGACGCCTTCGGGTTCCGGGCCCTTGTTGTCGGATCGGCCGTCGAACTCGTCGGGGTCGTTGTCTTCGGAGTTGTAAACGTCGGGGACCTGCACCGCGGTGATGGTCTCGAAGTCGCTGCCGGAGTCGAAGACCAGTTCGCCGGTGCTGCCGTTGAAGATGGAGAAGGAGCGTGTGCCGTACATGGTCAGGACGTCGATGTCGCCGTCGCCGTCGGTATCGCCATCGAGGGTGGTAACGCGGATTCGGCCTAGGGCGTCTTCGGCCTGGAAGTCGCCGTAGATCTTATTGAGCGCCTTGGCGGTCTTTTTATCGACGGTCAGTGAGCTGCTTTTGCCGCCGTTGTTGCCGGCGATGGCGAGGTCTTCGATGCGGATCTCTTCGTCTTCGACACCGTCGCGAGCATCGCCCTCGTTGGCGGTGACGATGTAGGTGGTGCCGCCGACGGCGTAGGTCGCGATGGCGTCGGGCATGAACAGGCCGAAGAGCTCATCGTCGATGTTGATGCCGTCCTTGTCGGAGGCGTCGACGACCTGCTTCTTGCCGTAGATATTGTGGATGGTTTCCCACTTGCGTGACGCGAGGTCGAAGACGGCGATCGCCGAGTTCTCCTGCAGGCCGACGTAGGCCTTGCCGCCGCTGACGGAGATATACTCCGGCTCGAGGTCGGCGGGGATATTAAACGCGTTGCGCGGGTCGATGCGGAGCGGCAGCAGGTCGTCGGGGTTGACCATGTTCGACGGCGCGAAGTTGTAGGTATCGACATCTCCGTTGGTCAGGTCGGCCAGGCCAGCGAGGTCGACGCCATCGACGTTGACGATGCTGATCGAGCCCTCGGGGTCCAGCGGCTCGTCGGGGTCGGTGCTGGCTTCGCCTTCGTTGGCGATAAGGACGCTCACGCCGTCGGGGGTGAAGGTGACCATGTCGGGGTTGTAGCCCACGGCGATGGTGTTGAGCACGTCGCCGGTGGTCGTGTCGAAGAAGACGACCAGGCCGAGCTGGGTGGTGTTGCCTTCAGGGATCGCCAGGGCGGCACCAAAGCCTCGGCCAAGGGGGTCGATGGCGACGGATGAGATCGAGTCGAGTTCGCCGCCGAAGAGGCCGGAGAGGTCGATGGAGGAGGAGGACGCGATGTTGTCGCCGGTGCCGAAGTCATAGACGTCGATGGCGGTACCGCTGGTGGTGAAGACCTTGTTGGTGTCGGGGTCGTAGGTGACGATCTCGGCAACGCCGGTTGGCGCGGCGACGGAGGCGACGAGGGCCAGTTCGTCGGCGGAGGTGGTCGTCGCACCCGTCAGGGTGACGAGGCTTGCGAGCAGGAGGCGCGTGGCCCATCGTTTGGGTTGCAGGTTCATCTTTTCAATCCTTTATTTGGACATGGGAAGAGGTTTGATCGTCGGCATCACGGTGCCGAGCATTTGGAAACCAGAGTCCAAGTAAGCCTAACGCTCATAAATTAAGATTCGGTGATGTAAGCGCTAGCATCCCGTTCCGATTGCGATTGATGTGATGGCCGGCACCGGAGCGTTACAATCTCGTGATGGACGAAGCGCAAGACAACCCACTTGAGAAGCTCCCTTTGCTGCCCAAGCGGAAGAAGTTTTTGATCCCGATCGCGATCTTCTTGGCGGCCCTCGCGATCGGCCTGCCGGCGGGGATTTTGATTGGCTCATCGGCCGTCAAGTCCAGCGAGGTGTTTACGCTCACGATGGACAAGCTCCAAGCCAGTGAGTCGGTCCAACAAGCGGTCGGCCTGCCGCTGGAAGTCGGAACGATTGTCAGCGGGAGCCACGACGACACAAACGGGACCTACGAATTGACGTTTAAGATCTATGGCCCGGTTGATCGCGCGGTGGTGCGGAGCTGGTGCGTCAGTGAGGCGGAAGGCAAGCCATGGGTGATCGATCATTTGGCCATCGGGATCGGCGGGCGTGGCGGGCGAGAGATCACGCTCGTCGGTGACCCGAAGAATCCGCCATGGTCAACCGAGTAGGGGCAAGTGGATACGCGGCAAGCCGCGGCGCTTCATCGTTGCCTCTCCACTCGCCCTCTCCACTCTTCACTAAACTACCCCCATGCTCCTGCTTGCCGACCCCTGGCTCCACAACCTCGACCCGTTCGCGATCCAACTGCCCGGCTTCGTCGGCGAACTGCTCAACGGCGGCATCCGCTGGTACGGGTTGTCGTACCTCGCTGGCTTCGCGATCGGCTACCTCATTATTAAGCGCGTGCTGAGCGTGGGTGCTTCCCCGCTGAAGCCGACGCAGGCGATGGACCTGGTCGTCAGTATCGCGATCGGGATCGTGCTCGGCGGTCGGCTGGGTTACGTCGTGTTTTATCAGCCCTCGCTGTTTCTGAACTTCACGCCGGACAGCTTCCCGTGGTGGGGCGTGTTCAAGATCAATCAAGGCGGCATGGCCAGCCACGGCGGGATGCTCGGCGGGGCGGCGGGCTGCGCGTTCTTTGCCTGGCGACAAAAACTCTTGAACTCGTTCAAGACGCTGCACCTGATGGACCTCATGGCCTTCGGCGCGCCTTTGGGCCTGCTCTTCGGTCGTGTCGCCAACTTCATCAACGGCGAACTCATCGGCCGAGCCTGTGCTCGCGATTTTCCGTTGGCGGTGCAGTTCCCTCAGGAGATCGCCGAGACGTGGACGCCCAGACAAGTCGACGAGCTCAATAGCGCACCGGTCACGAGTGGCCTGCCGCCGGACCTCAACGAGTACCAACTCACCGACGAGGCGGTCCGGCAGGTGCAGGCGGGCAACGAGGCGTGGGTGGCGTACATGGCCGAGCACCTGACGCCGCGCTATCCGAGCCAGCTCTTCGCGGGGCTGACCGAGGGCGTGATTGTGTTTGCGGTGTTGTTGTTCTTGTACCGTAAGCCGGTGAAGCCCGGGCTCATCACCGGCGTGTTCTGCATCACGTATTCGCTGATGCGCGTCGTCAACGAGTTCTTCCGTCGGCCTGATGCGCAGTTTATTGATGAAGGCGCCATGCCGATCGTCACGCACGGCCAGCTCTTAAGCATCGGCCTGTTCGTGCTGGGCGCGTTGCTGGTCGCCTTCGCACTACGCAGCAAGCAAGACAAGCTGGGTGGGTGGAAGCGGGGGCGTGAATTAGCCACGGATTGACACGGATGAGCACGGATTTATTTACGGAAGCGTTTGATCTTTACACCATCTGGACCGAAGTTGATCAGTAGGCATGTTTTTAGGCCTGTTGCTTTGAGGTAGTTCAGGCATTGTGCTTTGTGCGATTCGCTTAAAGCCTTGCAAGATTTCAACTCGACAAGAACAACATCCTCTACAACGATATCGTCAAAGTATTCTCCGATGATTTGTCTACGGAAATGAACTGGTACGGCTTTCTGAGCCTCAGCTGAAATATCATCTATTCGTAGTGCATAAAGCAACGCATTTTCATAGACCTTCTCAAGAAATCCATAACCCAACTCATTCCAGACCTCATACGCATGTCCAATGACACGCTCAGTCAAT
>JARFRI010000304.1 GCA_029287335.1 Phycisphaera sp.
AAAGTCATCCGCCAACTGCGCGACCGCGGCAAGACGATCCTGCTCTGCTCACACCTGCTGGCGGATGTGCAGGACGTCTGCGACCGCGTGGCGATGATGTTCGGCGGGAAGATCCGCCGCGAAGGCGGGCTCGACGGGCTCTTGCAAGTCCAGGACAAGACCACGATCACCACCGGCACGCTGGCCAACGTTAGTGATGAACAAATCGTCGCGGTGCTCGAAAAGCTGGGCATCACCGACGTCGCACTGGACCACCCAAGGCGGACGCTGGAGCAGGTGTTCCTGGAGATGGTGGACGAGGCGCAGAAGGAAGGCTTGCAGACGTTTGGCGCGCGGTCGGGCCGAGAGGTCGCGGCGTTTTTGCAGGGCGAGGAAGGCGAGGCGACCAGCGAGCAGCGGTCCGAGCAGCAGCGCGAGGTGTTGATCCAGTCGCTTGTTTCCGGCGAGCCGGAGAAGGCAGCTGTGTCCAAGCCCGCCGCGGCGCCTGAAACAGTCACGCCACCACCGCCGACCGAAACGGACAACGTCCTGGCCGACCTGACCGGGCAGAAGCCTGTCGAAGCCAAGCCCGAGAAACCCAAGACAGCTCCGTCCAAGCCGACCGACGCCAAACCCGATGCCGACAGCGGCGTGATCGACGACCTGCTCAACGGCTAATGGGCTGCAAAGCTCCCGGCGCAAGCCAGGAGCAGCGATGTAAACGAGACAACACGCTTCAGACGATTGATGACCGCCTGCCCCTGGCTCCCGCCCGGAGCTTTGAAAGACCAGCCCCGCTTCATGCTCAAACTCACCTGGAAATTATGGCTGGCGGTACTGCTCGGGATCGCGCTCGTCTTCGGTGGCTTGTTCGCCATGATCACGGCACAGGGCCAGCCAACGCTCGCCTACTGGCTGGGCTTCGCTGGCGCGTTGATCGCGACCGGCTGGACGTTCTTTGGTTTGGTCCAGTGGCGCGATGTGCCATGGGTCAAGCGCATCAATACGCTCGTTTTGGCGACGCTTGGCTTTGGGTTGCTGTTCTTGTTGTTCCTCGCGGTGGACTGGGAGCCGGGCTGGACGACGGCGTTGTACTGCTACCTCGCGGTGCTTGGTTTCTTAGTCGGGATCAACATCCTTCGGCTGCTGCTTCGCCCGGGCCACCCGGTGCTGGGCGTGGCACGGACGATGGTCGAGGAGTCGCTGCGCATGGGGGTGGCGTTGATCTTCATCATCGCGATGTTGGCCTTGCTGCCGATGCTGCCGTTGATCTTTGGCAGCGAGGACCGCGTGACGTACATGGTCCAGCGGTTCTTGACGTACTCGAACATGATCGTCGCGGTGCTGCTGGGGTTGATGACGGTGTTGCTCGCGGCGCGGACGGTGAGTTTGGAGATCGCGACTCGGCAGATTCACATGACGCTGACCAAGCCGTTGGGCCGGTCGTACTACCTGCTGGGCAAGTGGCTGGGGATCGTGCTGCTTAATGCGGTGTTGCTGGTGGTGGCGGGGATCGCGACGTATGGGTTTACGATGGCGATCGCGCAGAACCCGGCGCTCAATGACCTGGACCGTTATGCGGTGGACCGTGAGGTGTTGACCGCTCGCCTGGCCAAGACGCCCAACCCGGTGAACTCGACCTTGGAGCGGATGTATTCGCTGGTGTTGAAGGAGAAGCAGCTCTCTGACCCCGGGCGGTTTGGCGATGAGGGCACGGCCTATCAGATGCTTGCGGACGACGCTCGGCAGGAAGTCGCGTCGGAGACGATCGCGCGCTTCTACACGATCGCCGGCGGCCAGAGCCAGGACTACATGTTCGCGGGCCTGGGCCAAGCCGCCGCGGCGGCGGAGCGTGCGGTGGTCGAGGGCGTGGACCTGCTCGTGGATGAAGCGGGGCTGACGCGTAAGCAAGCTCAAGGATACGTGAACCTCATCCTCGGTCGGCCAAGCGATCTCGATCTGCAAAACGTTCCGCAGGTGCCCCGCGACACACAAGACAAGTTGATGCGTATCCTCGAGCGCGAGGTGATTCAGCTTTCGATGACGCCCGCGACCAGCCCCAAGCCGGAGAACCTGATCAGCGAGGTCTACCTGAAGATCAACGGTCAGCCCTGGCCCACCCCGCCGACGCCGACCGCCCCGCCGCCGCGCACCAAGCTGGTCACGGAGATCGCTAACGAGTTGCCCGTGCCCGCTGGACTGATCAATAAGGACGGGCAGATGGTGCTGACCATCACCGTGCCGGACACGCGCGCCGATGGGATCAAGCAGGACTCCATGCGCTTCAACTACAAAGACAACGTCATCGAGGTCTTCTACCGCGTCGGCTCGTTTGAGAGCAACCTGACCAAGGCCCTGACGATCATCTGGTTCAAGCTCGCGTTCCTGGCGATGGTCGGGCTCATGGCCGGGTCGCTGCTGAGCTTCCCCGTCGCGGCGATGCTCGCGCTGATTGTCTACTTTGCCGCGGCAGCAAGCGGCGTGATCAACGACTCCTTAGACAGCTACGCCGGCGTCGCTCGCAGCGACAACACATGGCAAGTGATCACCGGCACCTTCGCCGGGTTCTTTAGCCACCTCGGCTCGGGGCAAGTCTACGACGCGTTCAAGCTCCTGCTACGCCTCATCGGCGAGGCCTTCATGCTCCTCATCCCGTCCTTCGGCGAGTTCAACACCTACCGACCCCTGTCCGATGGCCACGTGATCACCAACACCACCGTCGCCACCGCCGCACTGAAAATCGGCCTGGTCTGGACCGGCATCGTCGCGATCATCGGCCTGTTCCTCTTCAACCGCAAGGAAATCGCGAGAGTGCAGGTTTAGGGAATCGGGAATAGGCAGTAGGGAATCGGCTTCGCTTACACAGCCAAAAAACTTTGACCCCCGCGCCGACGTATGACTGATTGAGACTTCGCCAAGGCCTAAGACAAACCCACACTGCGTACACTGACCGATTCCCTAATCCCGATTCCCTACTCCCTAAACCATGCCGACCCGCCTGATCCAATTCGCTGCTCTTATCCTCACTGCGGCGGGCATCCTCTTCGCGTTCATGATCACGCCGACGATCAATCGGCAGCGCGTCGAGCGACAGCTCACCTACGACATCGAGGTCGGCTCCAGCTCCAACCCCGCGTACATGCTCGGTGCATCGCTCGGCTCGTTCCGTGGCGTCCTCATCAACATCCTCTGGCAGCGCTCCGAAGCGCTCAAGCAAGAGGGCAAGTTCTTCGAGTCCAACAACCTGGCCGAGTACATCACGACCCTGCAGCCGCGCTTCCCCGATGCGTGGGACATCCAGGCGTGGAACATGGCTTACAACATCTCGGTCAAGACCAAGACCCCCGAGGAGCGATGGGACTGGGTCAACAAAGGCATGACGCTATTGCGCGACCGCGGCATCCCGAACAACCCGAATGCGGTGGTGTTGTACCGTTCGATCGCGTGGATCATGGGCCATAAGATGTCCGGCCAGACCGACGACATGCACTGGTACTACAAGTCGCGCATGGCCGAGACG
>JARFRI010000308.1 GCA_029287335.1 Phycisphaera sp.
CTTGACTATACAGAAAACCCCGGAAGTTGGCCGGGGGTTGGGGGGATTTGTTTTTGAGGGCTCCAACCCCCGCGTGTGATGCGGGGGTTGTGGGGTTGGGGGTGATGGGATGGGGGTGATGGGTTGGGTGCCACATCACTGCCGTAGGCTGCTATGTGCAAGCCCTCTTGAGCCAGCTACCGTCATTGGCACACAGCAGCCCTTCGGGCAGTTGTGTGGCACCCGGCAGGGTTACGCGGGCTTGCAGGAAACGTACCCCGCTTTTTAGACAACGCTGCTCCTGGCTATGGCCGGGAGCTTTGGAGCATCAAACGCCTTCGTATTAGCCGCGGCGTCCCTTCGGCTGGGCTCAGGACCTGCGGCGGCGGACGAGGAGGAGGCCGGCGAGGCAGAGGATGGCCAGGGAGTTGGGTTCGGGGACGAGGTAGGTGTTGTAGTAAGCGGCATGGGTCAGTGAGGGGAAGTTTGCGCGCGGCGGGTGCAGGGGTGGGTTGATTTGAGTGGTTCGGTCGTGCGTGCGGGGTTGATTAACGCTTGGCGGGGGAAGGGCTTGGGCGGGTGGTTGGTGAAGGGGTGTGTAGTGCGCGCGCGGGGCTGGTGGTCGGCGGGTCTATGAGGGGAGGTGGTGAGCGCTAGCGGACCGCGCGGCGGGGGCGGCGGGGGTTGTGTGCGCGGAGGGGAGAGGAGCGGGGAGCGCGGGGAGAGGGAGAGCGGGGAGCGGGGCAGGGATGAGGGGAGCGGGGAGAATCGAGGCTCGAGCCGATCTGCCCGCAGCGATGTGGGTTGTTGTCGTTTGAGGGGCCTCACGCGGCGTGTAGAGAGACGATGATTGTGAGTTGTGTGTTAAGATTTGGTTAAATCGGTCTTTATGGGCTGGAATCAGTCCTTTTTGAGGATGGGTAGGCCGGTGTCGGGCGGTGCGGCGGCGATGATTTCCATCTTTTTGGCCAGGGCCCGGCTCATTTGCTCGAGGGTGGTGGATTCGAGGTAGTTGAGGATGTGTTGGCGGACGGGGAGGAAGGCGTCGTGCTGTGGGCAGGGTTGGGAGGCGTCGCACTTGGCCAGGCCGACGATACACTGGGAGTAGGGAGCGATGCCGTCGACGGCGTCGACGATGTCGTAGAGGCGGATCTCGTGGGGTCGCTTGGCGAGTGCGAAGCCGCCGCCCCGGCCCTTGGCGCTGGTAAGCAGGCCTTTGCCGACGAGGTCGCGGAAGATCTTGGCGAGGAAGTGGCTGGGTAGGTTGGTGCCTTCGCAGAGTTGTTGGACGCGGACGTAGCCTTCGGGCCGGATGACGGCGAGGCGGGACATGGCCCGGATGGCGTAGGAGCACGTGGTGGAGTACATCATGGCGTTTGGTTCCACGAGGCCTGATCGGGCCGGTGATGTGTTGGGTGATGGCGGTACCGGGCGGTGCTCAGGCCAATCTACCGGATTATCGTAACGGAAAAATTGCTACAGTTGGAGCTGCACAAGGCCCGTATCAGACTTTGCTCAAGAAAGGATTGCCATGTCCACCCCCGAAGTCCCTCTGGATCAAGCCATCGCAGCAGCGCGGACGCTCATCGAAGAACAGATCGTCGGCGTGCTCACCACGGTCGACCCCAACAACGTTCCGCACAGCCGATGGATGCTTGGTGCGCTACCCGACGAGGGGCTATCCACCCTGCTTTCATTGAGCGCGCGGGGGGCAAGAAAGATCGATCACCTAGATACCAACGCCAACGTCTGCTGGCTCTTCTCTGATGACAAAAACGACGAGGTCGTGACGTTACTGGGCACGATGGTCCGCTTGGAGAACCCGAACATGGCCGAGCCCGCGTGGCAGGGTCTGAGCAAGGCGGCGGAGAAATACGCGATGAACTTGCTTAGTGAGCCGGAGAATCTCTGGTTCGAGGGGCTGGAGACCACGATCACGCAGATTGAATACATGGCGCCGAGCAAGGGTCTTACGCACCCGGTGGTTTTTCAAATCGGTTAGGTGCTGGGCGCCTACTCCGCCTGCTCCAGCAGCTTGTCGAGTTGCGGGGCGCGGATGACGAAGCCGGTTGGGCGTAGGGCACCTTCGTAGAGCCAGTCGGGCAGTTCGCGTGAGCCTTCTCCGGGTTGGTATTCGACGACAACGCCTCCGCCGCCAAGGGATTCGAGGATACGGCGGAACTGGTCGAGGCTGAAGCGTTGTTCGCCGATGATGACCTCGTCGCCGGTGGGCGCGGCATCGAAGCGCAGGGCCGGTCGGCCGCTGATGGAGGTACGCCCCTGCCATCGGCTGGTTCCTTGCCAGAGCGCTTGGGACGCGATGCC
Source organism: Phycisphaera sp. (assembly GCA_029287335.1). Taxonomy (GTDB): domain Bacteria; phylum Planctomycetota; class Phycisphaerae; order Phycisphaerales; family Phycisphaeraceae; genus JAHQVV01. The sequence continues at coordinate 2,305 of JARFRI010000308.1, forward strand.
GCGCTGGAGTCTTCTGCGCAGGTCGTCGGCTTTGGCGGGCTCCCAGAGGTAGGTGTAGTCGGTGTCGACCGCCCCGCTGACCACCATGCTCAGGTCGGTGCGGTAGGCCTCGACGAGTTCGACGACGCGGATCTCTCGTAAGGTGAGGTCGATGGCGACGGGCTTGCCGCCGCGGCGGACAAGCAGGCGTGCTTTGTCGCCTGCTTGATAGCGCGCGAGTACGTTGGCGAGGGTGTCGGGGGTGATTGATTCTTCGCCAATAGCGATGAGCGTGTCGCCGGCGCGGAGCCCGGCCTGCTCGCCGTTGCCGCCGGGGATGGCGACGCCGACTTGGGTAGTGGTCTGGCCGTCTTCATCGACGACGAATTCGACATCGAGGGACATCCGTCGGTCGTTGCCGACCTTTGGCACGGGTTCCAGGCCGACGGATATGGCTCGGATGAGGGCGCGGTATTGACGGGGGGTGAGTGCCTTGGCGTTGTTGACCTGCTCCATGAACTTGGCGCGGAGGGCGGCGTAGTAGTCCGCCAGGGGTTGTCCGGTCAGGCCCGGCGGGGTCGTGTTGAGCTCGTCGACCAGCCAGGCCGGAACGGGGTGGACGCCGATGCGGTTGTCCTGCCAGTCGTAGGCGACGACAAGGCGCGGCCGAGCGGGTAAGCCGGTGAAGCGGTTGGTGCCCAGCGCCTGTTCGTAGACGCGGACCTGCCGATCGACCTCGCGCTCCATGATGGCCAGGGCGTCCTGCCGGGCTTTGAGGTCTTTGTTGATTCGCTGGCGTTCCTCTTCGATGCGTTTGCGCTCGGCAGCGATCGCGGCGGTGGCTTTGTCGATGATTGCCTTGCGCTGCGCCTCGACGCGGGCCATCTCGCGGTCGAACACATCCTTGGCTTCTTCGCGGAGCTTGAGTTGCTGGGCCAACTCGCGTTGGGCATCGACCTTGGCTTTTTCGATGTCCGCGCGCGTTTGCGTCACTGCCTGCTGATCGCTCTCGACCTGCTCCTGCTTCTGGTTCACGTTCATCGCCAGGAACAGCACCAACACCAGGAACATGACGAGCGTGCAGAACACCAAGTCGGAGAACGACTCGAAGAAATTGAACGTCGACTTTCGCTTGGGGAGGATCAGCATGGGTCGTGGATTACTGTTCTAAGTTTTCCGGCGCGCTGGCGGGCATGGGGGCGGTGGTGGTTTGGCCGGTGGCGACGGTGCCGGGGATGGGGACGCCTTGGGGCAGGCCGATGCCTTTTTCGCGGAGTTTTTGCTGGTGTTCTTCGTTGATTCGGCCTGCACGACGCAAGATCGGCAGGATGTAGATCTCCGTCAGCTCGGCGATGTGGCTGACGGTGTGCTCGATGTTGGCGTCGACAAGGTTAGAGAGTAGTCGCAGGCAGACCCCGCCGAGGATCGCGCCCATGAGTGTGGTGTAGAAGGCCACACCCATACCGCCCAGCGCGGACTCGACGCCTTGCATGATCGATCCATCCTCTGCGGTCATGGCCTGAAACACCTCGGTCAGCCCCCCCGCCGACTGGATCAAGCCGATGATCGTTCCAACGAGACCGAGCGTGACGAGGATGGACGAGCAGAACTCGACGACGCGCGTCTTAGCGAGCAGCCTTGACTGCAACAGCGTGACCAGGTTGTCTTGGCTGATGTTGACGTCCCGGCGGAAGATTTCGTGCAGGTTATCGATGTGGTCTCTGAACAAACTCGAGTCGGAGTTTTGCAGGAAGACATAAATGTTGTTGGTTTGTCTAAGGGTATCGATTTGCTTGTCGGTCAGCCGGGCTTGCCTGTGGATGAAGCGGATATCGAAGAAGTTCTTGATGACCGCGAAGCCAAAGAGCGTGAGGATGATGATCGAGATGTAGGTGCCCTGCTGGCTGGCGGCCTGTCGCAGATCGTTCTGCACGGCTTCGTAGATGAATCGGCCTGCGACCAAGACAACCAAGGCACCTAAGCCGACCGCGTAGAAGCACCATTCGAGCATCGGCCGTCGGGCCTTGCTGCGGTCGACGCGTCGGCTGGCGTGGGTGTGGATGTTGGCTGATGCGGGCTTAGCCGGCTTTGGCGCGGCCTGCGGCGGGGTCTGGGGGTCGGGCATGAGGCGATTATAACGTGTGCTAATCGGCTGCTTTCGATAAGTCGGCCGATCAATTCCCCTTTGATTAAACGCCTATGGGTGTTATGCTGGATATGCATTTCCACTGTGTCTCAATCTGTATCAATGGATCATGTGTCACGAAACGGGGTTCTACGAAAAGGGGGTTCAAGTGCCTTCACTCGTTGTCATCTTTGGCAGAGACCGTGGTCGACACTTCGAGATCACGCGAGGCTCGAAGTTCACGATCGGCCGAGGCCACGAACTGACGCACCGTCTCAACGACCCGAGCATCTCGCGTCAACACCTCGAACTTGTCCACCAACCTCACAACGACACGTACGTGGTCAACGATCTTGGCTCACGCAACGGTGCGCGGATTAACAAGAAACGACTTTTCCGCACACAAGACTTGCAAGACGGCGACATCATCCAAGTCGGGTATTCCCTGCTGGTCTTTGTCTGCGTGACATTCGAGGCTTACAACTCGGTTAACGAATTCTTGAACGACTGCGAACACCGCTACGAAACGTACCTGCAACAGTTACGCGACCATACCTCGTTGCATATCGATGATGATGCGTCTTACGGCAGCCGAGGCAGCATGAGTGGCACGCTGAACCTTGGCTATCTCTTGGGTAAGAAGCCCTGACGTTAGACGCAGGTGGCGGTTTACTAAGCGAGGCGAGACTACATCCCTGCGATGGATGCGAGCATGTCGTGTACCTGGTCCGGGCCGGGCAGGCGGTACTCCGCGTCCGTCGTCCCCGGGCCGACCTTGATGGTGACGGCGCCCATGTTACGGTGGCGGTGCATGGTCTCGTCGGTCTGGTCGTCGCCAATGCACAGGATGGCGTCGTATTTATTTTCGTGGATGAAGCGTTCGACGGCCATGCCCTTGTTGATCTGCTGACTGCTGACCTCGACGATCTTCTTGCCATGCGCGATCGCGGCGGGGACATTGGAGATCGCCTCTTTGAGGTGGCCGATGAGTTCAATAGCCTTCCAGTGGCCAAACTCCGGGTCGGCCGCGCGGTAGTGCCAGACCAAGGCCGAGCGCTTCTGTTCGACATGCGTGCCGGGCGTCGATGCGGCGTAGAGATCAAACACCTCCCGCACCGTCGGCATCCAAGCCAGGTCAGCATCCGCATTGAGTAGTTCCGGCTCCTGGCCGGGCTTTGTAAACGTGTACCCGTGCTCGCCCACCAGCGTGAAGCCGAACCGGCCCAGGTGCTTCTGTAAGAAGTCGGCCTTGCGCCCGCTGACCACATAGATATCCAGGTCCTCCCGCTGGCTGAGTTTTTCGAGGATCTCGATGAGTCGGGGCTGAGGCGTCGCCTTGGCGGGTTCGATGGTGAAGCCGCGTAGCGTGCCGTCGTAGTCAAGGAATAACGCCTTTTTCCCGGGCGAAGGGGCAAAGGGCTTGATCGCGTCGTCGTCAAGCCGACGGACCTCGTCGCGCGTTGCCTCGCCAGTCGAGCGAACAAGCGAATCAATGAACCGCTTGGCCCACCACTTGCTGTCGTTCTCGATCACCAACTTACGCATCGGCTCCATGAGCTCGCGTTTGTGCTGACTGTCCATGTCCAGTGCTTCACCGACCGCCCAGGCCATGCCGTCGATGTCATACGGGTTGACCATGACTGCGTTGAAAAGTTCCTGCGCTGCGCCGGCAAACTCACTGAGGATCAACACCCCGCCGTGGTCCTCCTGGCAGGCGATGTATTCCTTGGCGACGAGGTTCATGCCATCGACGAGCGGGGTCACCATCGCAACATCGGAAATAGCGTACAACGCACAGAGCTCTTGGAACTGCACGCCACGATTGATAAAGTGCACGGGGATGTTGCTGATCGTGGCGAACTTGCCGTTGATTCGGCTGACCGCCAGCTCGATATTTTCCTTCAGTGTGGCGTACTCGCCGACGTCTTCGCGCGAAGGCACCGCGATCAGGATGAAGACCACATCGTCCCGGCGGTCGGGGTTGAACTCCAGATATTTATCAATCGCTTCGAGCTTCTGCGGGATGCCCTTGGAGTAATCAAGCCGTTCGACGTTGAGCACGATGCGTTTGTCTTTGTAGTCGTGCTGAAAACGTTCCTTGCAAGCATAAAAACGCTCGGATCCCAATTCCTGTTCAAAGCCCGACCAGTTCATGCCGATCGGGAACACGCCGATGTGCGTCTCCGCGTCGTCGTGGCGGATGGTGTAGACATCCGACTCGCGCCCGGTCAGTCGCAGCACCGCCGAGCGGAAGTGGCGGAGGTAACCAAAGGTATGGAAGCCAACAAGGTCTGCGCCGAGCAGACCTTCGAGCAGCTCCTGCCGCTTGGGGTGGCAGCGGAAGATTTCGTACGACGGGAACGGTGTGTGCAGGAAGAAGCCGATGCGCAGGTCCGGCCGACGCTCGCGCAGCATCTTGGGCAGCAGCATCAAGTGGTAGTCATGCACCCAGACCAGATCGCCCTCTAGAGCGACGTCGCACACCGCATCTGCGAAGCAGGCATTGATCTTTTCGTAGGTTACCCACCACTTGTGCTGATAGTTGAAGTAGGTCTGGTTGTAGTGCAGCAGCGGCCAGAGCGA
>JARFRI010000091.1 GCA_029287335.1 Phycisphaera sp.
CAGTGCGATGTTTTGAGAGATGAGCGGTCTGGGCATTGTGAAGACAGTCGATCAGTGAGTTATTACGCACTTTGGGGGGATTTTGGAAGTTGCCGATGAGGTGCCCTGGACACTCGCATCACGCACCCAAACCGATTAAAATAGTTTGCCCGCCTGCTAAAACCCTGGACCACGGGGCTACTTTGATAACATTGGGACTGCTCTCCGACACGCACGGACGCAGTGAAATCGCACATGCTGCGGTTGAACTGCTTCTGGAGAACGGCGCGGATATCCTCATCCATCTTGGCGACGTGGGTAGCGCGGAGGTCATCGACGCCCTGGCGGTGTCGCGTGGCAGCACGGATCAACAGGTCGAGGCCCACTTGGTTTTCGGCAATTGCGACTGGGAGGCCAAGGCGCTGACCCGCTACGCCCAGGACTTGGGTGTGATCGTGCATGGCCGGGCAGGCGAGATGGTTATCGATGGCAAGCGATTGGTCTTTACCCATGGCCATGATGACCGCGAGATGAACCACGCCATTGAGACTGCTGCGAACTACCTGCTGCATGGCCACACACACCTACAAAGCGACCATACGATCGGTCGGACCCGCGTGATCAACCCTGGCGCCCTGTTCCGTGCCCGCCGACACACGGTCGCCCTGCTCACGCCTGCCAGCGGCGCGTTGCAGGTCATGGAAGTCTCCAGCGTCGTACGCTGAGGTTGATAAAATAGGTTGTCGATGCTGCTGTGTAGCAACTCGTCAGGAAACCGAACTGCATGTCCAACCCGACACAAGACAAATCCACTTCGCAGACGGCGGTCCGTTCGTACGAAGAGCGTGACCATGACGAGGTCGCCAAGCTGTACAGTAACGGGCTGCTCGCGGGGCAGATCTCGCCCAACGATTCGGGGGCCGACCTTGACTATATCCGTGAGGCCTACTTTGACGATGACCGGCACCACTTTTGGGTGGCGGTGCAAAATGATCACTGCGTGGGGATGATCGGCGTGGCTAGCGACGAAGACCACACCGCCGAGATCCGCCGACTCCGCGTGGCCAAGCCGTTGCAGGGCACCGGCATCGCAGCCAAGCTCCTTGAAACCGCGATCGCTCACTGCAAGCACCACGGCTACTTGAAAATACGGCTCGATACACGTTTTGAGAAAGACGAAGCGGTCGATCTCTTCGACAAAATTGGCTTCCAGCACACTCGCACTCGGCCGACGCCGGGCAAAGAGACGCTGGAGTTCTACCTCGACCTGTACCGCAAGGATGAGGAAGACGACGCGAGCTAATTTTGCGTTAATTTACATATAAATCTTAAAGCCTTAGGCCAAAGAACACAGGCCAACGAAATGGGCGATCCCCCCGCTGACCAACCCACTCAGCGTGTCTTATATGAACGAGAGGGCCACTTCGATGATGTGGGCGCGTTATGCATCTGGGCCCGACTTAGGGCGGATACCGAATAAGGCCTTGGCCGAGCCGATCACGGTGAAGATTCCACCGATGATGATACCACGGAGCGACCAGCCCAATCCTCCACTGATAGGCTCACTGGTCGCGGATCCTCTTACTGATGCGAAGGCCTTGCTGGCCTTTGAATCTTTCTTGGTCTTGAGCTTTTTGCCACTCTCGAAGTTGTGGCCACAGTGGACGCAGATGACCGCCGCAGGCTTGAGCGATGAGCCGCATGCTGGGCAGTCTTTACCGCCTTGGATGCGGATACTGTTGGGTCGATTCGCGGCCTTGGCGGAGAGTTCCCTTACCTCGACGGGTGCATTGGCTTCCATCTCGGCGAGATCGGCCAAGGAATAGCTTTTCATGCCCGCGCTAGACGAACCACTGTCGCTACCTACCGCAATCGGCGCACCCGTCGAAGAGCGCTTAGGACGAGGCGAAGGCACGCGTAGCGGTTCCTTGCAGCCGGGACACTTGGCTTTCTTACCCGCGTATTCCGCGCGTACCGCGATCTTTTTATCACATGACTTGCATCTGAACTTGATGGTATCTGACATCGCTACACCGCTCCGATCACCGTATTGTTTGGCATAAAATGAACCAACAAAGGCTCATCAACCTCGCCAGGCCTTCCCAGAGACGTGATACGTGTACGCAATATAACAGGCATCCCCGCAATACCCAACTGTCAGGCCGTTTCTTCCAGCGGGCTGAAGCGTGAGCCCGCTAAGGGGACCTTCCGATTCACCGGCGGGCCTGACGGCAGCATCGGCCCAATCACCGCCGCAGCGACTGCAACGACGATATTCGCAATGGCAAACATCCACCACTGATCGAAGTCCATCGACGTCATCAAGCCCACCACGACCAACATCACAATCATCAGCGGGATCAGGCCACGCCAGGCCAGCTTCATGAGCTGATCAAACCGTAGCCGGGGCAGCGTCCAGCGAACCCACATCTGGACAAATAGCAGCAGCAGGATTTTCCCTGCGAACACGCTGAACTTCAGCAGCACCAGAACCAACCCGCCCAACGCCGTCGCGAAGAAGCCTCCTTCGCCCCCAGCCGTAATCGGCGTCTCATTGAAAAAGGGCAGGATATCCCAGCCGCCTAAAAACAGGATTGCGAAGAACGCGCAGCCGGTGATCATGTGCATGTACGCGCCGAGGAAACTCAGCGCCCACTTCATCGAGGAGTCCTCGGTATGGAAACCGCCGACCAGTTCCTGCTCCGCCTCGGCCAGGTCAAACGGCGCGCGGTTGGCCTCGGCGAGGATACAGACGAAGAAAATGATCGCGAGCAAAGGATGGGCGAAGAGGCCCCATTCCCCGATGCCGGACGACGACGCTTGCAGATTCGTCATCACACCCGCATCCGGCGTTCTGTAGTACAAGATCATGATGAGCACGCAGATGCCCATTGGGATTTCGTAGCTGAGCATCTGCGCGGTCGCGCGCAGGCCGCCGAGGAAGGAGTACTTGTTGTTGGAGGCGTATGCACCTAAGACGATGCCGTAAACCGCGACTGAGCCGATGGCCAAAAGGTAGACAACACCGATGTTGATCGGTGCGACAGCGACGATGGCAGGCTTGCCATCAGGCGATGGCGCGACAAGGTCGTATCCGAACATCGTCAAGCCCGGGAAGTCCCAATTGCCGCCCCAGGGGACAACCGCCCAACCGATCAGTGCGGGGATTACAACTAGCACCGGACCGAGAAAAAACAAGACCTTGTCAACATTCGGCGGCGTGTAGTCTTCTTTGAGCAGCAACTTGATACCGTCGGCCAGCGCCTGTCCAAGGCCGCCAAAAGATTTTTTGTATAGCCAGGCCAAGCCGATGCGATCGAGCAATCCGTCGACTGCTTGGAGCATGCCAAAACCCGTACGGTTTGGACCGATGCGGTCTTGCGCCCAGGAAGCGACTTTGCGTTCTAAGAAAATGAGATAGGCGGTCGCGCCGAGGATCGCATGTACGACCACGAGGATCACGCAGAGGCTAACAAACAGTTGAGCAGGAATCATGGCCGGGCCGATGGGGGTAAGGGCAGGTCTTCACATTGAGTCGTATTATCACGCGGACCTCTACTCGTGGCAAACGCCCAAGCCTTTGGCGGTAGAATCCACACATTCATTTGAACGAAGCAGCCCCATCCAATCCGCAAGAGCAAGAGACACCGTCGCCGCCGGCAGAGCCGGTGTTGGGCGAGCGTCGCATTAAGCCGCGTGCAGACCGACGCCGAAAGAGGCGCCCGAATGAGCCATCGACCGATGAAACCGTTAAGGAAACGATCGAGTCCATCGTAATCGCGTTTATCCTTGCGTTTATCTTCCGAGCTTTTGTTGTTGAGCCCTTCATCATTCCGACCGGTTCAATGGCGCCGGCGATGCTCGGCAC
>JARFRI010000395.1 GCA_029287335.1 Phycisphaera sp.
GCCGCCAAAGGCCAGGTCCCCGACCTCAACGCGCTGGTCGATGAATACTGGCGACTGCGGCTGCGCCGATCGATCCACGCCTGGAAACGCAACTGGCTGCCGCCCATCGTCACCCACGACCTAAAAGACGACAAAAAGGACGACGTGCTCGAACAGCTGCGCCGCTGCAACCTGCTCAACCACGAAGAGGACCGCGTCAAGGTCATCTTCCACCCCGACTTCATCAACCCCGTCAGCCCGCTGTTCGGCATGGAGTACGACGACTTCGTCCGCGGCAACCACCTGGGCGTCTTCCCCAGCTACTACGAACCTTGGGGCTACACCCCGCTTGAATCCATCGCGCTGGGCGTCCCGGCCATCACCTCCGACCTCTCGGGCTTTGGCTCCTACCTCGCACAACTGCTCCCCGACCACGAAGAGAAGGGCTTGTTCTGCGTTAACCGCCGCCACAAGAGCTACCACGAGTCGGCAGACCAACTCACCGACCTCATGTTCCGCTACACCGAACTGACCCGACGCGAACGCATCACGATGCGCAACACCGTCGAAAGCTACAGCGAACACTTCGACTGGCACAACCTCGGAAGGCGCTACAACGAGGCGCATGAGCTGGCGCTGGACCGGGTTTGAGCACGTACCGATTCGATTTAGACAGGAATACAGGATGCTCAGGATGGACAGGATGACATTCTGATCAATCTGCTTTAAGCCCATGGCGTGCCTGCTTTGAGGCATGCCGTGGGATCAACTCTGAATAACGTATGCCAACATTCGACATCACCACCAATATCCACGCACCGATCGAATCGTGCTTCGATCTCGCGCGGGATATTGGGTTTCATGTCCAGTCACTTGAGCACACCAACGAGCGAGCTATCGCGGGGCGGACCGATGGCCTGATCGAGTTCGATGAAACCGTGACATGGCAGGCCAAGCACTTGGGCATGACCCGCCTTATGACCGTCAAGATCACCGCGATGGATCGGGTCTTGATGCGGCGGTATCTGCAAACGCTCATCACGAAACGAGTGGCCGCACTCAGAACTTTTCTGTATTGCCCTGCGTAAACCCGGCGGGTTCGGTTATATTCGGCAGGTGCGAGATCATTCAACCGGGAGCCGATATGAAAACTGTTTGTTGCCTGCTACTTGTGTTGTGTGTTCTGTCGGGTTGTCAGAGCACAGGCGAACATGTGGCGAAGAACTCGGTTAAGCCCAATAACTCGGTTGCGGACAGCGTCCCAGTTGTCGAGCCCTTTCGGCTATACGATTATGAATTGGTCTTAAAAGACGTGAAACAGTACTGGCCGCATACCAGCGAGACCCGTCGGCTGCTTGACGATCTCGTCACGCTTCAAACACAGAACATCACACTCAAAGCGATCATCGATTTTATTCGGGTCGAAACAGACGCCAATCTCGCTGTGAACTGGCCGGCATTGGAATTAGTCGGGATCGATCAAGACACATTGGTGACCAACCGCACGTCGGATGTGCCGGCATGGAAACTGCTGGAACTGGTGCTCGCTCAAGCGGGTGCCGACGCCTTCGATGATGATAAGCCCGGCTTTCAAGCTCGAGACGGCGTCGTCAGTATTTCAACCTTGCGTGAGCTCAAGTCGCACACCGTCGTGCGCGCGTACGACGTGAGTTGGTACATCAACAACGATCTCTCGCTGATGTACCAGCTCTATGACAAGCCCAAGCCCAAGCCCGCGGATGACCCGGGGCAGCCCAAGCCACCGATCGAGCATCAAGATCAAATTGGACCGGAAGCGCGCGATGACGCGCGATTAAAATCTGCTCGGTGGTGTGCGACCTGTGTTAGCAGCGACGAGTTGGATGACGTGTTCGACAACGAATCACAACACGTCCTCTCACGGGTCGAGTTGATCGATCAGGTCATTGAATTGATCCACGTCTCCGTCGGCGATCCTGATGAGTGGCTTGACGAGATGTCCAGTATTACCGAGCTCAGGGGAGTCTTGCTGATCAAGACGACGCGTGAAAACCACGAGCACATCGCGGCGTTACTGAAAACACTTCACCAATCACGTATCCAAATATTTGAACGTCGAGCCCGGCTTCGCGAGGTCGCCAAGCTCTTAAAAGAAGCAGAGAACCACCGCATGCAACAGCAATATCCCGAAGCGCTTAAGCAAATCGATCAGGCATTGAAAGTTGACCCTGGCTTTGCCGAGACGCATGTGCTGCGGAAAATCGTGATGCAAGCGATGGGCGGTTGATCGCTGGGCCGATCGCCTATCATGTCTTTATGCAGCTGTTCTATAAGTCGTTTACCCCGGTGTTCGGGATGGCACTCGCGCTGTTCGGGCTGGGGATTGTGCTTTCAGCCGTCTCCTGCTCGGGCGGCCAGGATGGCGATGGGTCGGAGTCCACTTCGACCACCACGGTCTCTGCGAAGGCTAGTGGGTTCATCGGTGCCAAGGCCTGTTCGGCGTGCCACCAGCAGGAGCATGACGACTGGGTCGGCTCGCACCATGATGCGGCGATGAAACCCGCCAACGACGATAGCGTCATCGGCGACTTCAACGACACCACCTTCACCCACTCGGGCAACACCTCGCGCTTCTTCAAGAAGGACGGCAAGTTCTTCGTCCACACCGATGGGCCTGACGGTGAGATGGCGGACTTTCAGATCAAGTACACCTTCGGCATCGAGCCGTTGCAGCAGTACCTCGTCGAGTTTGAAGGCGGCAAGATCCAGGCGCTGACGATCTGCTGGGATGCTCGGCCTACAGAAGAAGGCGGGCAGCGCTGGTACCACCTGTACCCGGATGAGGACTTGCCGGCGGGCGATGCGCTGCACTGGACCGGGCCGAACTTTACGTGGAACCACATGTGTGCCGAGTGCCACTCGACGGACCTGCAGAAGAACTACGACGTCAAGACGGATACTTACAAGACAACGTGGTCAGAGATCAACGTGTCGTGCGAGGCGTGTCACGGGCCGGGCGAATCGCACGCGCAGTGGGCGGAGTTGTATGTAGCCGACCCATCAACCAAGAAAGGCGACATGGGCTTGGTCGTGCGCTTGAAAGACGAGACACGGCAGTGGGTGATGAACCCCGAGACGGGGATCGCTCAGCGCGCGACGCCGTTGAAGGATGACAAGGTGATGAACGCTTGTGCGCGTTGCCACTCGCGTCGGTCACAGATTGCTGATGGCGGCGACGCGGGCGTGTCGTTCCACGATAACTATCGCCCATCGCACCTGACCGAGGGCCTTTACTTCCCCGATGGGCAGATCCAGGACGAGGTCTATGTCTGGGGTTCATTTACGCAGAGCAAGATGCACATGGCTGGCGTGTCGTGCGTGGATTGCCACGACCCGCACACCGCGCGTGTGCCGACGCAGAGCAATGACCTGTGTGCCAAGTGTCACCTGCCCAGTAAGTTTGATGTGATTGAGCATCACCACCACCCGCCGGACTCGACGGGCGCGTCGTGCATTAATTGCCACATGCCGCACCGAAAATACATGGGCGTCGACGATCGGCGGGACCACAGCTTCCGCATCCCTCGGCCGGACCTGTCGCTGGAGATGGGCACGCCCAACGCGTGTAACCAATGCCACACCGAGCAGAGCGTCGAGTGGGCGTCAGAAAACACTGCGTTCTGGTGGGGTGTCGATGTGGATCGCAAAGAGCACTACGGACAAGTCTTCCACCGGGCGCGCGACAACGATGCGGGGACCGATGAGCAGTTGCTTACGATCCTGCGCGATGACAAGCAGCCGCCGATCGTGCGCGGAACCGCGGTGTTGTATCTGAGCCGGTACCCAACACGACGCGCGGCACAGGGCGTGATGGAGGCGCTTAGTGACAAGGAGCCGATGGTCCGGCTCGCGGCGGCGGATGTGCTCAGCGACATGCCGATTGAAGTACGGACCAAGCCCGCACTAAAGATGCTGAGCGACCCGTTGCGCTCGATTCGGATCGAAGCGGGCGAAGCACTCGCGGACGTGCCCAAGCAGCAGGTCAGCGAGGCGGACCGCAAAAAAATCGAAGCGGGTATCGCGGCGTATCGCAAGGCGCAAGAGACCAACGCCGACACCGCTGCGGCGACGATGAACCTTGGCACGCTGGCCTACCGTCTCGGCGACTTTGCCCAGGCGATTACACAGTTCAAGCGCGTCCTTGAGATCGACCCGTCGTTCTTCCCCGCGTATGCGAACCTCGCAACGATGTACGCCGACAGCGGCAGGTTTGACGAGGCGATCCGCCTGCTGGATAAGGGGCTGGATCATCTGCCCAAGCAGCCGGACTTGTTGTACAGCAAGGCGATGTTGTACATCCGTCAGCGCGACTACCGCCGGGCGATCAACCTGTTGTCGGACGCCTACGCCAAGGCCCCCGAGCGTGCGGATATCGCCTATGCCTTCGCCGTCGCGCTGCACGACACCGGCAACCCGCCGGGCGCGATCCTGGTGCTCAAGCAAACGCTGGAGAAGGTCCCCAATGATGTGCAGGTGCTCATCGCGCTAACGACGTATCACCGCGATATGGGCAAGCTGGAGGAGGCGCTGACCTACGCCAAGCGGGTGCAAAAGCTGATGCCCGATGATGTTGGGATCCAGCAGTTTGTACAGCAGCTCGAAGCGGCGCCGCGTTAATCACTTCTGTCCCGACGAATAGCTGTAGAGTTTTTCGCCAAGGTCGTCGTAGTAATCAAAACGGATGTCAGCCTTCGCGTCATCTTCACCCGGCTCAACGTCGATCGTAATAAATCCGCCGGTCGGCTTAGGCGACGTAAACAACTGCGTGACCAACCCTTCGGGGTCGGTGCTGCCTTTATTGCCAGGCTTACGGCCCATTCGGCTGTTCTCATCGTTAAAAGCGCCGCAAGAAAACTCTTGCGCCCCGGTCGGATCGATCGAGTGGTACTGCCAGTGCCGATCGCCGCACATCAGGAACGTGTTGTCCCATAGGCCGTTGGCCTTGCCCCACTGCTTGAAGGCTTCACCCTCGGTGCGAAAGCCCTTGGGGTTGGTGTGGTTGTCGCTCTTGTAGCCGTCGTCCGGGCCGACGAGCGGCGTCGGGCTGATGATGATGCGGTAGGTTGCGTCGGATTCGAGCAGGGTCTTCTTGAGCCAGGCCTCCTGCTTGGCGCCCCAGATGGTTTTGTCCGGGCCGTCTTTGGCCTTATTCGGGCTGCGATAATCACGGCCCTCGACCATCCAGATCTGCAGGTCCTTGCTCACGCGGTACGTGCGGTACGTCGGCGTCGTGTCATCGCCCGGCGGCACGATCGGTACCTGCTCACGGAACGTCTTGATACCCAACTCATGCGACGGGAAGTAGTCCTTCTCCGCATCGCTGTCGTTGGTACGGTGGTCGTGGTCGTCCTTCATCCAGTAGCCGGGCACCGCCGCGTGCAGCGCGATCATGCGCGGCAGGTTGTTCTGCCGGTGCCACTTGGCCCGCATGTCGGCCAGCGTCTTGACCCTCGGCTTCTTGTCGTAATACACGACATCGCCTGCGAAGAACATAAAGTCGGGCTTCTGCTTGAGTAAGGCTTCTGCGGCGGGATAGCCCAGCGCGCGGTCCTCGCCCTGATAGCCGTTGGATTTATCTGACCCATCACTACCCGTGAACTTGTCGTAGTTCATGCAGGAAGACATGACGAAGCGGATGGGCGCTGTCTCTTATACACATCTGACGCTGCCGACGATCCAACTCTAGTGTAGGTGTG
>JARFRI010000418.1 GCA_029287335.1 Phycisphaera sp.
GGTAAGGCCAAGACCGTGCAAGGCTCCAAGGTCACGATCGTCGCCAAGGATGGTGCGGTAACCGTTGACGGCGCCAACGTCGTCGCCGCCGACATCGACTCGTCCAACGGTGTGATCCACGTCATCGACGCGGTCATCCTGCCTAAGGACTAAGGTCGCTTAATTTGTATCGTCGGGCCGTGTTAACGCACGGCTCGGCGTTTTGCTTGACTCGCAATGGACCGGTTCGGGGCTTATCATGAGTGCGATACACACCCCAAGCCGACTGATCCGAACACCTTCATTGAAGATCCCCAGGCCGACCGATCGCCCGATCATGACCCAAGCCACCGCAAACAGTTTGCTGCAGCAAGTCGCCGCGGGTGAAAGCCAGGCGGTGCAAGGTGTTATTGACACCTACGGTGCGCTGGTCTGGTCGATCGCCCGCAAGTACTTCGGCCGAAGCGCTGAGGCGGAAGACGCGGTGCAGGACGCCTTCATCGCGGTGTGGAAAGCGGCGGACCGATACGATCCGGAGGTGGCCGCGGAGTCGACGTATATCGCGATGATCGCCCGTCGACGGATGATCGATCAGCTCCGCAAACAGGGCCGACGGCCCAGCACGCAGGCTCTAGAAAATTCGCCCGAGCCAGAAGTTGAATCCAGCGACCGCCTTGCCGACGAAGAACAAGTACAGACGGTCTTGAAGGTGATCAACGAACTAGACCCGCCCCAGCCCGAGGTGATCAAACACTCGCTGATGGACGGCCTAACGCACCCCGAGATCGCTGAGAAATTGGGCCTGCCCCTGGGCACGGTCAAGACGCACATTCGACGCGGGCTGATTAGAGTCCGCAAAGCACTTGGAATTTCACCCCAGACCCTGGGGGCCTCATCATGAGCAGTACGATGCAGCCCATCCCGCCCCGCTTGATCGATCTGATGGTCGAGGACGCGACGCAAGGCCTGTCCCCGCAGGACGAGGCCGAACTGTCCGCCGCGATCGCGCAGGACGAGTTGATCCGTGCCGAGGCCGAGGCGTATGCCATGGCAGCGACGGCGGTCGAGCTATCGCTGAGTCAGCCATCGCAAGCCGAGGCCCTGCCCGATGCGCTGCGTGCAAAGTTGATCGCGTCGGCAGCGGGTCATGTTGCTTTGGCCAAGCCCGCGCTCAAGCTCACCGACACCCCGCCAACCCGCCCCGCGACGCCGCAGCCCTTCTCCTTCACCGACGGCCGAATGTTCGGCTGGTACGCCGCCATCGCCGCGCTCGTCGCACTGGCGTTCGTCATCTCGTTTGAGCCAACGCCACAGCAGACGACCGGCCCTGAACTAACGCTCGCCCAGCAGTACGAAGCGCTGGCCAACGATGCCGACACCGTCGCCGCAAGCTGGGGCTTCAACGCCGACGGCGGCGACCCGGCCTACGCCAAGACCACCGGCCAAGTCATCTGGAATACCGACGAACAGACCGGCTACATGAAGCTCGCGGGCCTACCGGTCAACGACCCCAACCAGTTCCAATACCAGCTCTGGATCGTCGACCCCGCCCGTGACGCCGAGCCGATCGATGGTGGCGTGTTCGACATCACCGCCTCCGGCGAAGTCATCGTCCCCATTGACGCCAAGCTCCGCTCCGACAGCCCGGCCGTCTTCGCCATCACCGTCGAACAGCCCGGCGGCGTCGTCGTTTCCGAAGGCCCGCTGCAAGTCGTCGCGGCGGTACAAAAGAGCTGAATCACACCTCACGGCAAAAAACAGATCGCCCAACTATCTCAATAGATGTGATAGTGGCTAAGCACGGTATAAGCCATCATTCCTGCCGTTAAGCCATGAAGCGGCATGGCTATCGAGATAAATATTCTTGGCTGATAAGGCTTGGTCATCAGCAAAACGATCGATCCAATCATCCCGAACACCACAACTAGATTCAAAATAAAATGAATATCTATCGCATAGAGATTAAATGAGATGACACCAGTATCAACCAGTATCAGTAGTGCTATCGCGATGGCATAGAAAAACAGCGGCGAGAAACCACAGATCAATGCGCACCAATATCGCGGCCGAAGACCAAGCTTCGGAGACCTTCTGATCTGACGATAAGTAACAATCGAGACAGTTAAGAGAGACCCGTGTGTGATCGCGACCAAGACACGCATGAAAAGGTCATAGCTGGATTTATCAAAAGCCAGCCCCAGAAACACAACCCCGATCGCTGGCAAATACAACACGCCTAGCGCAATCAAACCCCAAGCAAACCAAAACGAAGCAAGGGGAATCTTTTTGGGTGCTCGCAATCGACTGCCACACTCGGGACAGGCGTTTTCGGAGGCATGCCCCCGCAAGTCATACCCGCATTGCCCGCAAGTATCCATTAATCACTCCGGGATCTGATTCAGCGTGTACCACACATCCCCCGACCAGATCGCCTCGCCATCTTTGGACACCGGATCGGTCTGAATGTGAATGACAAACCCTTCGCGTCGATCCGGGATCGTCAGCGTTACGGACTTACCATCGTCTGACGCGACGGCCTTGGTCACCTTCAAACCATGCAGATCAATCTTTGGCCCGCCGTACTTGCCGGTGGGCAGATAAGTCCACTGCTTGACCTGGTAAGTCTTGGAGTCTTCGAGTGTTTCTTTCGCGATCGGCTGCGTGAACGACAGCACGAAGCCGTCCTTGGTCACGGTCATGTGATCGATCTCGAAGACGTCTTTGCCCGTGGGCGTCATGCGCTCCAGCCCGCCGTAGGTCGGCTTGCCGGTTTTTGGATCGTTCCAGTACCAGGTCGATGCGTGCCGTCCGCCGATGCCGCCGACGTACAGGCAGCCGTCGGGTCCGAAGAAGATGCGGTTGGGCCCAGCCTCGAGTCCCTGCGTGAATCGCATCGCGCAGCCCTGATACACGCCATTGACTTTTTCAAGATAGACACGATTCAGCCCGCCGTAGCGCATGTCGCCTAGCGCCATCTGCCCTTCAAACACATGGCCCTCAGGGAACAGCAACAACTGCGTCGGCGAGTTACCAATCTCATCCTGCGGCAGCCGGATCGCAGCGGATGTCACCCCCGTCTTGCCATCGCGCACCTCCGGCTGGAACGGCGCACCATGCGCCTTCGGCGGATCATCACGCAGGTAGTAGCCATAAAACTTGCCCTTCTGCACATGGTTGATCTCGTTGGCCGGGGTCCAGCCGCCCTGGTTATCGATGACGAAGCAGTCGCCCGCCGTGTTCAGGCCCAGGCCATTGGGCGTGCGGTGCCCGCCGGTCAAGATCTCGACGTTTTCGCCGTCGGGCTTACTCAAATCGATCTTCCACACCGACGCATGGTTGGGCGGGTTCTGGTTTTTACCCAGCCCGGCCCCGCGCGACATATAAAAGAAACCCGGATGGTCGACTGTCGGCCCGGGCACCCAAGGCAGCCCCGCGCTGATCTGGTGGAAGTCGTTCGTCTCCCAACCGCTGGCGACCACCGACTTGTCCCACTTCTTCGTCGCGTCGTTGTAAACAAACTTGCTCAGCTCGCTCCGCTGGCTCACATAGATCGCATCATCGATCACATACGCACCCGAAGGCTCGAACAAACCCGCCGCGATCATCTCGCCCTTCACGTCTTTCGGATCGTCGGCCGTCGCGTTAGAAAGTAACCAGAGCTCCCCGTTGGGTTCTTCGGTCGGCGACGGTGCCTTGAGCGACTGCGCATCGAAGCGCGCGACGACCAGCCGACCATCCGACAACATGCCCAAGCCGCCGACAGGCATGTCCATCCCGCCCGGCCGAATATTCGTCACGCGGTACCCGGGGTGGACGCCCTCGACTTTCTTGCCCAGACCCGGGCGCGTCTTCGACTCAACCAAATCTTTCTTACCGCGCTGCGTTGGGCGGAAGAAGAACTTGGGCGCACGCAGGTGGTCCGTCGGGATGTCAGCGAATTGATCTTCGCCGGGCGGCGACCACTGCAGATTGATCGCCTTGCCACGCTCTTGATTCATCGGCTGATTCAATTCAAACGTGTGCCAGCCCGCATCGAGCTTCACCTTGTTATCGAGGACCAATTCGCCGCCGATCGTCAGCAGTGAGCCGCCCGATGTGTTGCGTTCAAAACCATAGACGCCGGCCTTGGGTGCCTTGATCCAGCCCGACCACAACGCGATGTATTGCTTCGTAATTTTTTCTTCCGTCGCTTCATCCACCGCCTGCTTGTCCTGAAAGACCGTTTCCCTCTGAACCGACACGCCCGGCACGGTGATATCCACGTTCGGCGATTGGCCGGGCTGAAGCGCACGCGACGTATCAAAACTGCCACCGATCCAATAGATCCGAAGGCGCAAACCTTCTTCGATCTCAAGCCCGCCGGTGTCCGGCTCATCCGCCGCCAACACAGACGTCGGCATCAATAGTCCAAGACAAAGTAGAGCGATCGCGGCGTAAAGCTTGGGCATATGAACTCCTGGGTTTAGATAGCGCTATCTTACTGAATCCAACGACGCCGATTCGGACGTCAAGCGCACATCTCCAAGTACCGGGTGCCACACAACTGCCCGAAGGGCT
>JARFRI010000026.1 GCA_029287335.1 Phycisphaera sp.
TGTTCCGCTGGATGCCCGGGCTTGCAATGCGATGGTTGGATCGGCCGGGGCTGTTGCGTAAAGCAGCGAGCCGAGCGGACATGACCAGCCCGCGCGAGCTGGGCGTGATGACCGAACAGATGCTGCTCGGGTCGCACGGCAAGACGCGCCTCGAGATCAATCGACTCAT
Organism: Phycisphaera sp.; assembly: GCA_029287335.1. Taxonomy (GTDB): domain Bacteria; phylum Planctomycetota; class Phycisphaerae; order Phycisphaerales; family Phycisphaeraceae; genus JAHQVV01. The sequence goes on from JARFRI010000026.1 coordinate 170, forward strand.
CGAACACCTCAAAGAAGAGGGCTCGCCGGATGTCGTCCTGCTCAATAACGCGTTGCTGCTTGGTTTAGCCGAGCCGATCGTTAAGGCGCTGGGCTGCCCGGTGGCGTGTACGCTGCAGGGCGAAGATACGTTTATTGATTCGCTGCCTGAGCCGTGGCGGTCCAACGCTTGGAAACTGCTTGCGGGCAAAGCTAAAGACGTCGCCTTCTTCATGCCCGTCAGCCGGTATCACGCGGACGTGATGGCCGATCGGATGGGCTTGTCATTTGAGAAGATGCGCGTGGTGTATAACGGGATCGAACCCGAACACTACACGCCACAGGACGCGCCGCCCGACCCACCGGTGGTTGGCTACTTCGCCAGGCTTTGTGAGAGCAAAGGGCTTGGCACCTTGATCGATGCGGTGCTGTTGCTGCATGAGCGCGGGCAACTTGGGCGTACACGCCTGCACCTGGCAGGTGCCGCAACACCCAACGACATGCGCTACCTCGATGCACAGCATCGGCGCCTGGCCGACGCCGGGTTGGCCGATCGCGTGCTGATTGAGACGAATGTCAGCCTGCAGGACAAGACGCATCTGCTGCGCGGCATGTCGGTGCTCAGTGTGCCCGCGGCCTATGGCGAGTCGTTCGGTTTGTACGTCCTCGAAGCCAATGCGTGCGGTGTGCCCGTCGTTGAGCCGGACCACGCGGGACTGGCCGAGGTTGTGGCGCTCACTGGCGGGGGTATCTTGTGTGAACCGAATGACCCCGTTTCGTTAGCGGATAAGCTGTCCGAGCTATTGAATGACCCCGTTCGTTGTCAGTCGCTGGGACAAGCAGGCCGAGCCGCCGTGCTGGATCGATTCACCGCCGAGCACATGGCCAAGAACGTGGCAACCGTATTGGAGACCGCATGCCTAGCACCTTCCGCCTGACAAGACGCGTCGCCTTCAGCGAAACCGACGCCGCAGGGATCGTCCACTTCGCGCAGTTCTTCCGTTACATGGAAGACGCGGAGCACGCGATGCTGCGCGACCTTGGGCTTTCGGTACACCGTGACATCGGTGATGACGTCGCGGGCTTTCCGCGTGTCAGCGCCTCGTGCGACTACCGCAAGCCGCTGCGCTTTGAAGATGTGTTCACGGTTGATGTGCATGTCGCTGGTAAGACCGACAAGTCCGTGACCTACGGCTTCACTTTCCGCCACGCCGACATCACCGACCCGATCGCCACGGGCACACTCAAAGTTGTTTACGCCATCAAGCCCGCGGGACAAGGCAAGTTCAAAGCCGCCTCGCTGCCCGCTGAAATCGATCAGGCCCTCACTGTTACCGAAACCGAAAACTGAGAACCCACATGCTCGCTCAATCTTCTTCCTCGTCCTCGTCTTACCTCCTCTTTGTGCTGCTGACCATCGGCACGTGGGGGCTCTACGGCATCTTCCTGCACAAGGGCCAGGTCGATTTCGCCGACCCGGTCAACGGCCGATACAAGGCCTTCCTCTTCGTCGGCATCGCATACTTCCTTGTCGCCGTGCTCGCCCCGATCGTCATGCTGCTCATCAGCGGGTCGGACTGGAAGATGACCGGCAGCGGGATGAGTTGGTCGCTGATCGCAGGGATCGTCGGCGCGGTCGGCGCATTCGGTGTGCTGCTTGCCTTCGGCAGCGGCGGCAAGCCCGCGGTCGTGATGTCGCTGATCTTCGCGGGGGCACCGCTGGTCAATGCTGCGGTTGCGATCACGATGGCCGGGCAGTGGGGCCAGATCAAGCCGATGTTCCTGGTCGGTATCGTGCTCGCCGCGGCCGGGGCGTACCTGATCGTCACGCAGAAGCCCAAGCCTGTCCCACATGGCAAAGCCGCTGCGGTACAAGAATCGCCTCCAGCACCTAGCGAATAACACTTGCCCAACCCATCGACCAACGCGAAGCAGAACCAGCAGACCCACGCCCTGCGTGAACTGTTGCGCATCGTCGTGTCGGGCAACGCGTTTTATCAACCCATCCTGCGCCAAGCGGGCTTAAGCGAGATCGACGCATTAACCGTCGAGGACTTCATCGATCGCATGCCGTTGACGACCAAGCAGCAACTCGTCGATGATCAACAGGCATACCCCCCCTACGGCAGCAACCTCAGCCAGCCCATCGAACACTACACACGTTTCTGTCAAACCAGTGGCACGACCGGCAAACCCCTGCGCGTGATCGACACCGCAGACTCCTGGCAGAGCCTGCTCGATGTCTGGCGGCTGGTCTTCGAGCAAGCAGGCTGCAAGCCGGGCGACCGCGTGCTGTTTGCGTTCTCGTTTGGGCCGTTCCTAGGGTTCTGGACGGCGTACGAAGCCGGGGCGCAGATGGGTTTGATGTGCCTGCCAGCCGGGGGGATGAGCAGCAGCGCGCGGTTGGCGATGATCCAAGACAACGCCGTCACCACCGTCTGCTGCACGCCGACCTATGCGATGCACCTGGCCCAAGTCGCAGCACAAGAAGGCATCGACCTCTCCAAGACGAGTGTCGAGCGTCTCATCGTCGCGGGCGAGCCCGGCGGATCTTTAACTGCGGTGCGCGAGCGCATCGAGTCCGCTTGGGGCGCTAAACTCTACGACCACCACGGCATGACCGAGGTCGGCCCCGTGACCTATCAAGACAACGCCCCCGGAAGTCCGCCCGGCTGTCTGCGCATCGCAGCCGATGCGTTCCTCGTCGAAGTCATCGACCCGCAAACAACTCAGCACGTCGAACCGGGCACCGAAGGCGAACTCGTCCTCACCACACTCAAGCGCACTGCCTGGCCGCTGCTGCGTTATCGCACCGGCGACCTGGTCAAAAAAGACTCCGAGGACCCGATGCGTTTAGTCGGCGGCATCCTCGGGCGTATCGATGACATGGTGCTTATTCGTGGCGTCAACGTGTACCCCTCGGCCGTGGACGCAGTAGTGCGTCGCTTTGACGAGGTAACCGAGTATGAAGTGCTCCTTGAGCAGGCCGGCGCGATGCGGGAGTTGTCGCTGCGGATCGAACCAAGCCAGGCATGTCGAGATGCAAAGGGTCTGTGTAGTCGTGTTGGCGAGGCGTTGCGTGATGCGTTGAGTTTGCGTGTGAAGGTTGAGGTTGCCGAACCCGGGACGTTGCCTAAGTTCGAGATGAAGGCGAAACGATGGCGCGAGGTGACCTCATGAGTGAGCCCAATGTCGAGCAACCGATCCTCGTCACCCAAGGTCTGAGCAAGATCTACCCCGACGCTGGCGGCGGCACCGTCAATGTGTTGTCGGGGATTAACCTGACGCTACACCG
>JARFRI010000079.1 GCA_029287335.1 Phycisphaera sp.
GAGACGCCTTTGGCGGGTAAGACCTCAGACGATATCGACTTCGTCTGCGTACGTGAAAACACGGAAGACCTGTACTGCGGCAACGGCGGCCGCGCCCGCGTCGGCACGCCACAGGAGATCAGTACTCAGGAAATGATTGCGACGCGCTTCGGCGTGGAGCGCTGCGTGCGTTATGCGTTTGAGCTGGCCAAAACGCGCCCGCGCAAGCACCTCACGCTCGTGCATAAGACCAATGTGCTCACCCACTGTGGCGGGACGTGGTTCGATACGTTTATGGATGTTGCCAAGCAATACCCGGGCGTCGAGACCGGCTACCACCATGTCGATGCGTGCTGCATGTACATGGCGACCAAGCCGGAGGTGTACGACACGATCGTCGTGCCCAACATGTTCGGCGACATCATCACGGACCTGGGTGCTGCAATCGCGGGGGGCATGGGCATCGCCGCGTCGGGCAACTTGAACCCAGACGCAAGCGCCAACAGTGTGAGCATGTTTGAGCCGGTGCACGGCAGCTCGCCCGATATTGCTGGGCAGAACAAGGCGAACCCCCTGGCGGCGATCGACTCACTGGCAATGCTGCTGCGCGAGACCGGCCGGGTCAAGGGTCAGGACGCGCTGATCAAGGCGGGCGACGACGTTGCGGCAGCGGTACAGGCCGTGACGCCCAAGTTCACCGGTAAACGCCTGGACCGCAGTGGTTACGGGACCGACGAGATCGGCAAGATGGTTCTGGACGCACTGGGTTAATTTTGCGACGTCCCACCGAGTTATACAAGTCCCGCAGAGCATCCCGCGCCCTGATCCGGTCGATAGATTGGCTATGGAACCAATCACCACCCCCGGCAAAACGAACCAATCCGAGATCCTGCTTGAGTCAGGCACCAACGAGTTGGAGGTCCTGGTCTTCAACCTGGCCGGCCAGCGCTACGGCGTCAACGTCGCCAAAGTCCGCGAGGTCATCCTCCCGGTCAAGGTGACCGCCAGCCCCGACCAGCCCGACACGGTGATGGGTATGTTCAACCTGCGTGGCAAGGTGCTGCCGCTGGTCGATCTGCGCCACTACTTCGAGTTTGGCCCTAACGACCAAGACGGCCCGGACACCCGCCGGATCGTCGTCACCGAGTTCAACGGGCAGATGGGCGCGTTCCTGGTCGATGCGGTCGAGCAGATCCACCGCATGTCCTGGCAGAACATGCGCGAGGTCCCTGCGATCCACGAGGGTGCCAACCACTTCTCCGTGACCGGTGTCACCGAGATTAAAGGCAAGCTGATCCTCATGCTCGACTTCGAGTCGATCGTCGATCACATCGCACTGAACGATCAACTGCACATCAAAAAGGTCGAGAACACGCTGGGCGTCGATCGGGAATCCAAGCGCGTCTTCATGGCCGAGGACTCGCCCTTTGTCGGCAAGCTGATGATCAACCTGCTGCACAACAGCGGCTACACGCAGGCCAAGCTGTTCCGCAATGGCGGGATGGTGTGGGAAGCGCTTAAGGAGCTGAAGCAATCGGGCGAGCCGTTGCCCGAACTACTCGTCTCTGATATCGAGATGCCGCAGATGGATGGCCTAGCACTAACACGGAACATCAAGGAAGACGCGGCGCTCCGTGATATCCCCGTGATTCTTTTCTCCTCGCTGATCACGCCGGACACGATGCACAAGGGCAACCAGGTCGGCGCGCTGAAGCAAATCAACAAGCCTCAGCTCAGCGAGTTGGTCCAACTGATCGATCAGTACTTCACCGGCACACTGACGCAAGCGGCTTGATCAATCCGATGTCGTTAAGCGATGGGTAATCACGCGTACTTTGCAGGGGTCGCCCGTGCTTGATTCGATCAGCGCGTCCAGCTTGTCGGATAAGTCGATCGCGTATGCCTGCTCATTAGCCAACAGCGTGACGGTATAGACCGGCTGCTTACCGGTGAGGTCCAGCGTGACCGACTCAAACGTGACACCCGCGTTCGCCTCGGCGGCCTTTTCAACCTCTGCCTCAAGCGCTTCGCTGATCTCATCCTTGGGTAGCGAGTCATACAAGAAGTAAACCAATGGCACGGACAGGATTACCGCCCCGACGGTCAAGCCCATGATCGCGTGGCGTGTCCAGCGTTTTTCGCGTGCGTGCAGGTGCTGGGCCTGCATGCCCACGGCAAATAGTGCGCCTGCCGCGCCGAGTACGATCGCAATGATGTTGGTGAAGAAGAGCATCGCGGCACCAGCGGAGGTCACGAAGTCGCCGTGCGCCAGCGCGACACCGCTGGTGGCGATGGGCGGGACCAGCGCCGCGGCAATCGCGACGCCGGGCAGTGCGCCCAGCAGGTTGGGCCGAGCGGTTGCGTAGGCAGCAGCGATGCCGGAGATAAGCGCGACGGCCAGGTCCAGCGCGTTGGGCTTGCCCCGGCTGAACATCTCTGGCGTGATACCCGCGTGAGGGATAATCGCGCCCATGATCGTTGCTAGAAGCAGCGCGACTAAGAACCCAAGTAAGACCGACTTACTCGCGTTCTTCATCAAGAAGCCGTTGCCCTGCACGACGGCTAACCCGCAGCCGATCAACGGCGTCATCAGCGGCGCGACGAGCATCGCACCGATCACGACCGCCGTCGAGTTCTGCATCAACCCAAGTGTGGCGATCGCGGTGGACAGGCAGATCAACGCGATGAAATCGAAGTTCCATTCGCTGGCGTTCTGAACCCGCTCGACCAGGCTGATCCGGTCCTCGCGCTCCAACTGCGGGATGCCCCGGCTAAAGAAGTTTCGTACCCGCTCGGCCGTGGCGGTCATCAAAGGCTTGGCCTGACGCATGACACCGATCGTCAAGCCACTCTCGTTGTTGAGTAGTTCGTTGGGCACCATCGAGAACAGGGCC
>JARFRI010000111.1 GCA_029287335.1 Phycisphaera sp.
GAACCGGGAGGCGACACGCCCTCGGCACTGTCTCGGGTTACTGCGCGGGTAGACCACCTGGTGGGCGAGAAGTTCCTGCGTGCCCTGACGGATGCGATCTGCGAAGAATGCAACGTCCTTATCGCCAGCATCTGCACGCCCACACCGATCGAGGGCGACCCGGGCTTTTACACGTTGACGATCAGCGATAAGGGCAAGCAGATTGACCCGACGTGGTATAAGCAGGCCAATTCTGCCTGCGCATTGTTTGACAGACAAAACCTGATCGTTTGCGGACAAGACGCCCCCGTTGAGTTCCCTCAGGCCACTATGCTCGTCCAAGGCAATTACCAGGCCTACATCGGCGTCCGCCTCGAACTTGAAACCGAAGGCGCGTTCTGCGGCGGGTTGTGGGTGGTAAATAAAGATCCGCTGCAAGACACCGCGCCGATCGTGGCTTTGCTGATGCACTACGCGCCGCGTGTCGCTGCCGAGGTGGATCAAATCGCCTATATCCAACGCCTGCACGACCTGCATAAAAAGCTGGAAATTCAAGCCGCGGCGCAAGGCGCTAAAGGCATCGGCGAATTGGCTTCGGGTCAGACGATTGCGGGGCAGGCGGCTGTCGATCATCTTGAACAGCGCGTGAGTAGTTTTGCTGGGCCCGGCTTTTTCAGAGCTATCTCCGACGCGCTGTGCGACACGCTCGGCGTCCGTTTCACGGGTGTCTGCCGCAATGAACCCGTCGATGGCCAGCCCGGCTTCAACGCAATCTCGTTATCCGAGCACGGCAGTCAAATCGATACCCTGCGTTACATCATCAACGGGACGCCTTGTCAGGAAACTGTCGCGCATGATTACTACTGCTGCCCATCGGGCGTGATCCAGCAATTCCCCGATGATGAGTTGCTCGTTCAGTTGAATGTACAAAGCTATACGGGGATCTGCTTGGAGACCCGTAAGTCCGGCCGAATCGGCATCCTCTGGATCATCGATGACAAGCCGATCCAAGACACCGAAACGATCAAGCGCATCTTCAAGCACTTTGCACCCCGCCTGAGCGCAGAACTCGGGCAGTTCATCGATCTAGAGGACCTACGCTCGGAACGGGAACGGCTGGAGCAGGCAATCGCCGAGATGAGCTAAGGCGCATCCGAATTAATACAGGCAATGGGTGCCACGCAACTGCCCGACAGGGCTGCTGTGTGCAACTACTTTTGATGGCGTACGTTTTAGTCGAACATCTCTTCTAGCGCCACCTTGGCCTCGACCCAGTTCTGCTCGTCCTGGCCATGGGGCTTGCCCTTGGCCAGCCAGATCTCGTAGGCCTTCTGCGCGATCTGATCGTGCGTGACGACGACGACGGGCTTGGCGTCTTGATTGGCCGGAGCTTTTCCCTTGCGCTTGCTGGTGGTCTTCGCCGCAGCTTTTTTCGCGACCTTCTTGGTCGCCGTTTTGGCCTTGACGTTCACGGTTTTGGTGCGCTTGGAATCCTTCGACTTCTTTTCTTTTTTGTCTTTCTTTTCGGCCATAGCAGTTCCCCTTGTGGTGGTGGTTTTCTTAGCTGATTTCTTCTTGGTTGTCTTCTTCGCGGTCTTCTTCGTAGCAGGCTTCTTGGCAGTCTTTTTCTTTGTGGTCTTCTTCTTCGTTGCCTTTTTCTTCGTCGCCTTCTTTTCCGTCACTGCGACGGCTTTGGCGCGTTTCTTCGTGGTTTTTTTCTTCGTTCTTTTCTTCGTGCTCTTTGTCATTGGATACGGTCCTTTCTATCCTTCAAGCCGCGCAAGCAGATCGCACGCGACTCAGTTCCCAGACGGGGTGCAGGCCCCAAAGCGCACAGCATAACGACCGATCCACGACGCGCCAGCACTGATCAGCGCTCGCCCCAAAGAATCGCTATTTAGGGGAATGCCCTCAAGCAGTCGCCGCGTCCAGCGCCTCCAAGACGGCCTCGGTATGCCCCTTGACCTTGACCTTGTCGAACCGCTGGGCGACCTTGCCATTGGGGTTGATCAGGTAGGTGGTGCGGACCACGCCCATGTAGGTCTTGCCGTACATCGATTTCTCCTGCCAGACGCCGTACTTGCCGCAGACCTCGGCACCTTGGTCCGCGAGAATGGGGAAGTTCAGGTCGTATTTGCCGGCAAACTTGGCTTTGGACTTCTCATCGTCTGGGCTGATGCCCAGCACGACCGCGCCGCGCTTTTGGATCGCTTTCTCATGGTCGCGGAAGCCACAGGCCTGCGTCGTGCAGCCGGGCGTGTTGTCCTTGGGGTAGAAATAAAGCACAACCCACTGGCCCTTGTATTGTGACAGGCGGTGCTTGTTGCCGGCCTGATCGGGCAGGGTAAACGCGGGGGCGGCCTTGCCCGGCTCGATCAGGGTGGGTTTGTCGGCTTTGGAGTTCTTTGCCATGATTGCATTCCTTGTGCTTGCACGGGGTATTCTGGAGGGATGATCGATTGGATGGTAGGCACAAGACGAGACGATGTCAGGACGGTGGTGACGGCTTGTTAAGCCCGGCCCTGGCGGTGATCAGCTTTGTCGCGCCATGGATGGCGTGGGGCGCGGCTGCTGCGGTCGGGCTGCCGCTACTCGCGCACCTGCTGAGCAAGACGCGGTATCGGGAGGTCGTCTTCCCCGCCGCGCGGTTGGTGCAGCAGGCCGTGGCCGCGACGTCACGCATCGAGACGCCCCGGCACAGGCTGCTGATGCTGCTGCGGTGGCTGGTGCTGCTGCTCTTGGTGCTCGCCTTCATGCGTCCGCAGTGGGTGCCCCAGGCCGAGGCCCGTCAAACCGAGCGAGGCATTGCGCTGGTCCTGCTGATCGATGCCAGCGCATCGATGCAACGCACGGCCGATGGCGCGACGCTCTACGACCGCGCCCTACGCGAAGCCCAGCGATTGATCTCACAGCTTAATCCATCCAAAGATGCCGCCGCCGTGATCCGCGTCGATCATGCCCCAGCCTCGCTCCTGCCCGAGCCGACCGCGCAGTTCAACCTGCTTGCGGATCAGCTCACCAACACCAAGCCCGGCTACACGCATGCCAGTTGGACCAGCGCTATTGCGGTGGCTCAACGACTCAATGTTGATGGTCCCCGTACCTTACGCCTGGTTACGCTGTCTGATCAGCAGGGCGAGCAGCCCGCCTTCGATGATGTGTTGGCGGATCGTCCCCGCGCGCAAATCGATCACCTGCGGATCGAGGGCCCAACCGACAACATCGCGATTCAGTTGATGGATGTTCGGCCATACCCGGCGATCGTTGGGCAGGCGACGACCGCGACGGTTGAGGTCAAATATTTTGGCGACCAGCCGTTAAGCACATCGATCGGCGCAACGTTTGAAGATCATCAGGCAGAACAGGCGATCAGCCTAGCGCCCGGTGCCGTGCAGCGCATCGAGCTAGGCCTGCCACCGACTTCGGGCACAGGCGGGCTGCTGCAAGTCACGCTGGCAAAGCCTGACGCGATCGCGGCTGACAATCTTGCTGGTGTCTGGCTGCCCACGCAAGAACAAACCCGTGTGCTGATCGTGTACGACGCCAACGACGCGGGACAAGCAACCGCTCAACGACTCGCGACCCTGCTCAACCCCGGCAAGGTCGCTGGCGTCACGCTACCAGACATCCAGATGGTTGCGATCGATGATACCTTGCCATCACTCGACGGCGCAGACCCCGCCGCGCTGCGGACGGTCGTGCTGCTGAGTCAGTCGCCGATGAATGATGCGATGAGCCAGTCGCTTGAGGCCTACGCGCAGTTGGGTGGGGGCATCGTGCAGTTCGTGACCGATCCTGGGGTTGATCGCAAGCGGACCACCACCGCAGTGGGCATTGATTTTAGCCTTGAACCGCTGCGCCTTTTCGAAGGCCCGGCCCGCGCAGGGCTCGCGGCCTTGCCCTGGCCCGGTGTTAGCAACGCCCCAATCGATCCGCTCGCAACGCCGATCCTGCAAGACGAACTGGAGCGCAACATCGTGGCTGAGATGCCGCGTGGCCGAGGGCGATTGATCGCGATCAATGCGGCGCTAAGCGACAAGCCCGGCGGGCTGCTTGCCGAGCCCGCTTTCGTTGTGCTGTTCAACGAGCTTTGTCGTTACGCCTCGCCCGGGGTGTGGCTACCCGAGCCTGCACGTCCCGGCGACCCGATGCCTGCGGGCTTACGTGATGTCGAGCAATTCCTGTCACCTAAAGATGCCGATGCGGAGGCCAACGTGTTTACCGCGCCGGGCGCCTATGCCGCAGTGGGTTCAAGTGGAGCCATTAAATCGTTGCTCTTCGCTTCGCTTGACCCGAGCGAGTCGGATACGCGATTGCCCGATGCGTGGTCCCAGAGCAATGCCGCCAACAACACCAGCCTCCAATCTGTCGACCAGGCAGGTCAATCCATCGCAAACACGTTGCGCAGCGACCCGGTTGAACTCTGGCCCTACCTCGTGTTTGGTGTACTGGGGCTAGTGGCGTGCGAGTCGCTCTTGCTCTGGCGTTTTGCTGGGCCGGGCAAGCCTTTGGTGAGGGGGACTGCATGAGCATGCTGATTAGCAACATGGCGATGGCCTCGATGCTGTATAGGCCGTCATTGGCTTGGGGACTGATCGTGCTTGTATTGGTCGCCGTTGTACTCAGCGGGCTTGTGGCCGCGCGTCGCGAGGGGTTGTGGTGGCCGATGGTGTTGCGCGTGATCGCGGTGATCGCGCTGGGCTGGGTGCTGTTGGGGTACAGCCAGACGCAGCCGGGCCGATCGGGTGATGCGTCACCGCCGAAGCTCGCGTTGTTGATCGACCAGTCGCTGTCAATGGCAGAGCAAGACGCGGTGGTCTCCCCGGAGTCGCCTGCGGTCTCGCGTCTCGATGCCGTCCGCAATGCATACCTCAGCGAGGCAATGCTCAATCAACTACGTGCAGTCGCCGAGGTCGAGCTGATCGCTTTCGATGAGCAACTGCGCTCGGCCAACGCTTCGCTGCTCAAGCCGACTGGCACATCGACGGCGTTGTATCGCGCGGTCTCACAGACCACCGCCGACGCGACGCTCATCCTCAGCGATGGACACGACACGACACGACAAGCCCAGCCCGGTGACGCGACGAAGCCGGGCAGGCTCTTCGCTGTCCCGATCGGGACCGCCCGCTCCGCGCCGGACCTCGCCTTGCAAGCCTGGCCCGACAGCGACCGCCTCTTCGAAGATCAATCCACCACGATCAACACATCGATCCAGCAAAACGGCTACACCGGCCAACAAGCCGTCGTTGAACTATTGCACGAAGGCGAGCTGATCGAATCGCAAAACATGACACTCAACCAGCGCGTGACGACCGTCCGATTTGCCGTCACGCCACCCTTAGCGCCAGGCCAAACCGTCCAGGCCAATCACTACACCGCTCGCGTTCGGCTGGTCCAAGGCGATGAGTCGTACACCGACAACAACGCCGAAGACGTCTTCATTCAGACCAGCCGAGGCCAGATCAAGGTGCTGCTGTTAGAGGGCGAGCCGTACTGGGACACGCGTTCGCTGGCTCGGCTCATCACCAGCCACCCGCGATTCGATCTGACCGCGATCTACGGCTTCGGCGGTGAGCGACGGGCCCAACTCTTTGGCGAGACGATCGATCAGACGATCAAAGCGACCCAGCAACTCGAAACCTTTGACATCGTCATCCTCGGCCGACAGGTCCAACGATTGGTCGACCCGAGCTTCGCCGATCGTTTAACGAGGTACGTCCGCAGCGGCGGGGCGGTGGTGTTTGCACGCGGCCAACCGTTTGAGTCCGGGCCTGACAATGCATCACAAAATGGAGCGGCGTTAGCGCGAGGTATCGAGCCGATCAGCCCGGTGGACTGGGCCCAGCCGGTGCTCGGCGAGATGCGTGTTCGACTGGGCGAGGCAAGTGACGCGGGCGGGCCGTTGGCGGGTTTGCAAGAGGGCGAGGTGCTCTCGCGTTTGCCCGGTATGCTAGCGGCGACGCGCATCGACGGCCGAAAGTCCGCATCACTCATCCTCCTCGAACAAGCCACGCAACAAGGCCCATCGATGGCCGCCATGACCAGCCTGCGCGTGGGCTCGGGGATGAGCCTGGCCGTGCTGACCGAGGGACTCTGGCGGTGGGAACTGTTGCCCGGCGTCGATACGGCGGACGAGCAAGCCCAATCGATCTACGGCGTGCTCTGGATCCGGGCCTTGCAATGGCTCGCCAGCGGCGGCGAGTTCCTGCCCGGCCAGGACATCGCCCTCGAAGCCGACCGCGTGACCGCCGACCTCAACCAGCCCATCAACCTCCGCATCAGCACACGCTATGTCGAGGCAAATGATCTTGACCTTCAACTCATCGCGGTTCACAGTGACGGGACAAGCCAGCGTCTGACCCCAACCCTCAGCGACACCTCCGGCACCTACACCGCATCCTTCACCCCGAAGCAAACCGGCGTCTACGCGATCGAACTGACCAGCCCCAGCCGCAGCGACCTCATCGAGCCGGGTCAACCGATCACCACCCGGCTTGCGATAATCGATCGGTCGCCAGAACGACGCGACACCTCGGCCAAGCCCGATGCGCTCAAGCAACTGGTCGAGCCCACCGGCGGGCAGTGTCTGGCGCTGGGCGAGATCGAGCCGGTGCTGGACTACCTGCAATCCCTGCAGGCTTTGCGGGGTTCCCAAGACACCGTGGACTATGCTTTTAATACGTGGCCTGTGTTCGCCCTGATCGCGGGGTGCCTTGGGCTTGAATGGATCTTGAGAAGACGGATGGGTCTGCGATGAGTCGCGTACAAATACCAGCATCCCGACGCGTCTATGAAGCACGCGAGCAACTTCACGACAGCGTTCGATGGACGGCCCAGCGCGGTCGGCTGCTCGCTTCGCTGCGTATCGCGCTGCTCTGCATCGCCGCGCTAATCGGCGGGTTGTTTGTCGTTGCGATCAAAGACGCGATTTTTAACTTGCCCGTCACAGCGAGACTCGCACTATTGTTCGCGATGCTGCTAGGGTCCTTGATTGCGTGCGCTGTGCTCGCGCTTCGGCCGTGGCTCAATCAGCGCTTCAGCCGTGCGGCAGGCGAGCAAATTGATCGTGCCGCGCATGCCAAACCGCAGCCGGTGACGGTAGGCTTATCGCTCAACCCACTGATGGACGACGACTCGCTGGCGTTGAGTTTGCTGAAACGGGCCGAGTCCCGCGCGGCGGATGTGGCCAAGTCGATCAAGCCCAAGCAGGCCTACCCGCTGGGGCGATTGCACGGGCCGGGCGTCTGGTTGGCTTTAGCGCTAGGGCTTTGGCTGATGCTCGCGATCATTGTGCCCAGTCAAGTGTTTGCGATGTTCGCGCGGGTGGCGATGCCCTGGGGCGATACGCCGCCTTTCTCGTTGACGCAGTTTGATCCGCAGTGGACACCCAATCCGCCTGACGCGGGTGACGACGTGACGCTGACCGTTGAACCCACGGGGCTGATGCCGGAATTGGTGGCGTGGATCAGGCTTGATACGAACGGCAAAGAGGCCGAGCGGTTTGAGATGGCCAGTGATGGGCAGGGCGGGTTCAGTCATCTGATTAAGCGCGTTGAGACGCCGATTGATTTCCGCCTCGAGGCCCACGGTCGAAACACCCGCACCTACACCATCACGCCGACACCTCGCCCACCGGCCGACATCGACCCAGCCGATGATTCAGAAGGTAACGCGTCCAACGACCCCAACGGCACAGCCACCTTTGACCCCGACAAGATCGCGAGGCGAGACCTCGACACCCACCGTGATTGGCCGGGCATCAAGGCCGATCTGCAGAAACTACTCGACCAACTCGCCGAGGCGCAAGCACTGGCCCAGCGCATTGACCCTGCGGATGCGCAATCGCTGCAAGCCCTTGCGGACAAACTCGGCGAGCTAACGGATGCCGCAAACCAGATCGCCGGTGAACTCGCCGCCGTCCAAGGCGAGTTACCTGCCGAGGCGTCAGCCTTGCTCGATGCGTTGGCCGATGCACTGTCGAACATGCAGAGCGCCGCGCTACCCGCACCGCCGAACGCGACCGACAACGCGACAGATAGTGGCGAACCGACCCCGTCGCAATGGCTTGATCAGGCTGCTAAGGCGACCAAGGCCGACCAGCAGCGGATCGGGCAGGGCGTTGGGCCGTCGGATTTGCTCAGCGAATCGGGAACCGCGTCGGGTCAACCCGATCAAGGTCCGGATTTCCGTGACCCGCGCAGCCAGGGCACCTATGATGAAACGAACATCAGCGGCGAGGATGGGCCGCTGCCCGATGCCGCGATGCAGCAGGTCCCGCCCAGCTACCGCGCATTGGTGTCCAAGTATTTTGAACGGCTCTCCGAAGATCAACCCTGGCCTATGCCATGACACACCTCAAACCAACTCGACCGATACTCTGGGCGCTGTCGTTCGCGCTGCTGGGCAGCATGAGCCTGACGCTGACGCATGCGGAGCAGGACGCGGAAACTGGTGCTGAAGCTGTCGATAGCGAGATCGTTGTCGCTCGACTGACCTACGACGATGGCAAGTCCGCCGTGTGCTTCGCGGACCAGTTCCTGACGACCTATGCAAGGGAGACAGAACAGAACGTCCGCCGAGGCTACGTCCAAGTCGCGCTGGATAGTGATGACCTGTTCGAGTATCCCTTCGTTGTTTTCAGCGGCCAGGAAGCCTTTGAGCTGTCGGATAAGGAAAAGAAAAACCTGAAGCGCTATATCGAGCGCGGCGGGTTCGTGCTCGCCTCGGCGGGGTGTTCCAACAACGCCTGGGCACGCAGCTTTGAAGCGGTTTTCACAGAACTCTTTGGCGAGGATCAACTGGTCGGGCTTGACCCCAAGCATGCGTTGTTCCATACCGTCTACGACATCGATCACATCGATGTGCGTCGTCCCGGCGGGCGCACCCCGATCCAAGCGATGACGACCGACGGCCGGGTCCGCGTTTTATACTCGCCGCTTGGCCTCAACGACACGGGCAACGCGGGCGCAGATTGCTGCTGCTGCGGGGGCAGCGAGATCAAGAACGCCCGGCTCATCAATGTCAACGCCTTGGGCTACGCATTGACACGCTAAGCCACCTTCGATCGGGCATTGGGATTGCCGTATTTCCAACATCACAGAAAAGTGGCGCAATTGATTGCTGGGCATCGCCACATCGGCCGATGATCCTGTACTCTTATGCATCAGATCAGCGGCGTTGGCTTGCACCCGCCGAAACAGGAAGAACCCAGATATGGCAATTAAACAAGACGGCCACTTCGTCACCTTCGGCCAGCACCTCCAGGCCCAGCAACAGTACTTCCCCAACGCATCAGGCCAGTTCTCCTGGCTGATGTCCGGCATTACCCTGGCGACGAAGATGATCGCCAGCTACGTCCGGCGGGCCGGGCTGATCGATGTCTGGGGCGAGCAGGGCTCGACCAACATCCAGGGCGAAGAGGTCAAAAAGCTCGACATCATCGCCAACGAAGCATTGATCCGCACACTGGGCTATCGCGGCACCGTCGGCATCATCGCCTCGGAAGAAGATGACGAGCCCCGTGTCCTTCAAGAAGCAACCGAAGGCGACTCCTACATCGTCATGTTCGACCCGTTGGACGGCTCGTCCAACATCGATGTCAACGTCTCGGTTGGTACGATCTTCACCATCTTCCGCAACCCGCCAGAAATCGAAGGCGCCGCCAAGAGTGTCCTGCAGCCCGGTGCGAAGCAAGTCGCCGCAGGCTACGTGCTCTATGGCTCGTCTACCGTCCTCGTCTACACCGCGGGCAACGGCGTCCACCAGTTCACCCTCGATCCACAGTTCGGTGCCTACCTGCTGACGCGTGAATACATCAAGATGCCCGATTACGCCAGCACCTACTCGGTCAACGAGGCCTACCTGCACAGCTTCCCCGAACCTTACCAGCGCTACCTGCACTGGTCCAAGCACCCCGAAGGCGGCCGTTATAAATCGCGCTACGTTGGCTCGCTTGTCGCGGACTTCCACCGCATCCTCATCACCGGCGGGATCTTCATGTACCCGCCCACCACCGATCAGCCCGAAGGCAAGCTCCGCCTGATGTACGAGTGCAACCCGCTGGCGTTCGTCGCAGAGCAGGCCGGCGGCCTGGCCTATGGCGCAGGCGGCAAACGCATCATGGAGATCGAGCCCAAGGATGTACACGACCGTACGCCGCTCATCATCGGCGGCAAGAAAAACGTCGAAGAGGCGATGCGGTTTATCAACGACCCGATCAAGACTAGCTAGCAACCTGCGCTTATGCCCAGCATCATCACCATCGGCAACTTCGACGGCGTGCATCGCGGCCACCAGGCGATCATCCAGATCGCCCGCCAACTCGCCGAGCCGATCAATGCGCACGTACTTGCCGTGACCTTCGACCCGATGCCTGTCGCAATACTGCGCCCCGGCGAGGGCCCACCACACCTCGGCACGATCGAGCAGCGCATCGATGCGCTCAAGCAGTGCGGCGTAGACGAGGTCCGCATTATCAAACCGACGCGCGACGTCTTATCCCAAGAAGCGCCGCGATTTATTGCGGGATTGATCGAACAGCATCAAGCCGTCGGCTTCGTCGAAGGTGAAGATTTCCACTTTGGCGCAAAACGCCGTGGCAATATGAAGCTGCTCGCCGAGATGGGCAAGCAGCAGGGCTTTGCCGTCGAGGCGCTGCCCCGCTTTGAAGTACCGCTCAGCGACCACAGTATCGCGCCGATCTCAAGTTCCTTAGTGCGATGGCTCGTCGGCAGGGGGCGCGTCGAGGACGCCGAGGCGTGCATGGGCAGGCCCTTTGAATTGACCGGCACCATCGTCAAAGGCGACCAACGTGGGCGAACCATCGGCGTCCCGACCGCGAACCTCGACCCCCTATCCTGGCACGGATTAATCACCCCGATGGACGGCGTCTACGCGGGCACCGTCACGCTCGCCCCGGGAGCCGATCAGGAATCCACCCCATACCCCGCCGCGATCAGCGTCGGCGTCAAGCCGACATTTAGCCAAGATCAACTCAACATCGAGGCGCATCTGATCGATTTCAACACGGAGCACCCCGACGAACTGTATGGCCGGCCCGCTACGTTCCGCTTTGCCCGCTGGGTCCGAGACCAGTACCCTTTCCCTACGATCGAAGCACTGACCCAGCAGCTACAACGCGACATCGAACAGAGCCGGTTGTTGCTCGCTGAGCCCCACGCTGCCTACGATTGATTCAACGCTAACGAATCGCAATACCTTGAACGACTACACCGCTAACCTGACCCTCGACCAAGCCGCTAACCTGCTGCGCGCTTGCGATGGGCCGATCACGGTCATCACCCACGCCAAGCCCGACGGCGACGCGGCCGGCACACTCGTCGCGCTGGTCACCGCGCTCAACGCCACTGGTAAACAAGCCCGCGGCATCCTCTGCCCACCGATCGCCGACTCACTAGCATTCCTGGCCAACGCCTACGGCATCGACGTAGCCGACGATCAATCCGCCTTGCCTGCTGACACCCGGCAGCTTGTGATTGTCGATACCGGCGCCTATTCACAGCTTGGCCCAATGGAAGAAGCGGTGCGGCCGCTGGTCGATCGCACGCTGATCCTCGACCACCACCTCTCCGGGGATGTGCAAGCCAAAGACAAGTACATCGACGCGACCGCCGCCGCCGCCGCCGAGATCATCGCCGCATTGATCGACAAGCTGATCGACAAAGCAACCATCGGCAGCCAAGCCCAGCAGACCATCAATGAAGCGCTCTTCACCGGCATCGCTTCAGACACCGGCTGGTTCCGCTTTTCCAACGTCACGCCGCAGACCCACCGCCTCGCCGCCGACCTTATCGCCGCCGGCGTGGATCACACCGGTCTGTATGCCAGGCTCGAACAGGCCGAGCGCCCCGAGAAGCTCAAGCTCTTGATCCGCGCGGTGGACTCACTTGAGTTGTTGGCCGATGACCGAGCCGCCGTCATGACATTGCACGCCAGCGACTTCACCGAGACCGGTGCCCGCATGGAAGAGACCGAACGCCTGATTGACATCCCCCAGCAGGTCGGCACGGTCCAGGTCATCGCACTCATCAGTGAGGCGCAAACCGACCATGGCCCGCAGACCCGCGTGAGTTTTAGGAGTAAGCCTCTTCCGGGCGCGGTCAATGTCGCCGAACTCGCCGCAACCTTTGGCGGCGGGGGCCACGCTCGTGCCGCTGGCGCGAAGATCGATGAGCCGATCGACCAGGCCCGTCCACGTATCGTCGCGGCCCTGACCCAAGCCGTGAGCGCTACGGCGACCCGCTAAATCTCTCCTGATCTGCCGTTGAATGTCACCCAGCAGGTGAACAACCTGTCGATATCTGTCGCGAACCCACATTTTCGCCAACGACCGATATTTTGTGGCAACGCGCCCTTGCAGCCACCATATCTTGCGGTACAGTGTTCAATGAACCGCCGCCGCATGCTGCGGTGAACCATCAGGGAGAGCCGAATTGCCCGTCCTCAGCGACCGCCAAATCAAAGACCAATGCGTTGTCGAGCCGTTTACCCCCGCCCAGAAACGCCCGGGGCGGATCTCCTATGGCGTGTCGTCCTACGGCTACGACGCCCGCGTCGGCACGCTCTTTAAGATCTTCACCAACGCCCCCCTCGACGGCGGAGCCTCTATCGTCGACCCCAAAAGCTTCGACGATCGCAACTTCGTCACCGTCGATACCAACGACACCGGCAAAGACCACATCATCGTCCCGCCCAACTCCTTCGCCCTGTGCGAGACGATCGAGACCTTCAACATCCCCCGCGATGTGCTGGTCATCTGTGTCGGCAAGAGCACCTACGCCCGCTGCGGCATCATCGTCAACGTCACGCCTCTCGAGCCTGAATGGCGCGGCAAGGTCACGATCGAGATCAGCAACACGACCCCACTGCCCGCGAAAATCTACGCCAACGAAGGCATCGCCCAGATGATCTTCCTCAAGGCCGAGGAAGTGTGTGAGATCAGCTACGCCGATAAAAACGGCAAATATCAGGATCAAACCGGGCTTGTGCTGCCTAAAGTAGACTAAGCACTTTTAGCTCGGAGAGATGAGCATGAAAAGCTACACCGTCATTTTCACCTTGCTTTGCTCCCTGACACTCATGTCGGGCTGCAAGAGCACCGCGACGCCCGCAGGCGTCCACCCATTGGCGATCCCTGTTGGTGGCGGCGTCGACTTTGAGTTCGAAGCGCCCGCCGACGGCGTTGTCTTCATTGTCGATAGCCAGAAAAACCAACTGGTCACCTCGCGTAGCGTCCGCGTCGGCGAGGTCTACCGCTTCGGCGATGACTCCCTGGAAATGGTCCG
>JARFRI010000186.1 GCA_029287335.1 Phycisphaera sp.
CGGTCCATGCGGGGTTGTCTTGGGCTTGGCTGTGTTTCACGTTAGAGGATCATAGCCATGATCCATCAGTTCGCTTGCTTGGCACATTGATCACAACCCACATGCATCGCGTCTTGCCAGGAGATCCCTGCCAGCTTCTCAAACTCGGCGGGGCTCAAAAAGGCACTCGCCCCGTGCTTGGCCGGGGGCAGTTTGCTCAAGGGCGTGAGGACGTTTTTCGTGAAGCTGTCAAAGCCCATGTTGTAGTAGCCCTCGTCTTTGTAGCGTGGGTAGTTCTTCGTGATGATTTCTTCGAGTTTGCTGATACGCGTATCGGATGCGGGGTGGGTCGATAACCATTCGGGCGGGCTCGATCCGCCGCTGGCCTCGCGGAGGATCTCCATGACTTGGATTTGGCCGACGGGGTTGTAGCCGACCTTGGCCATGTATCGGACGCCCAAGGCGTCGGCTTCGAGTTCATTTGATCGGCTGTACTTGAGCAAGAAGAGCTGGCCGCCGGCCGCGGTGCCCACGCCGAGCACTTGCATCCATTCGTTATCGCTCACCGCCCCGCCGATACCCACCGCGAGGATCAGGCCTTGGGCGAGCAAGGCCTTGCCCATCCGCTCGTTGCCGTGCCGCGCGGTGACGTGGCCGATCTCGTGCCCAAGCACGCCGGCCAACTGCGCCTCGTTATCCATCTTCTCGATCAGGCCCCGGCTCATAAAAACCTTCCCGCCGGGCAATGCAAAGGCATTGATCACCTGCGAGTCCAATACAAAAAACTCCCACTGGATCTCCGGCATCTCGCTCTGTGCCGCGAGCCTGGCTCCTAAATCGCGGACATAGTTGACCACGCCCTGATCCGGCAGCTCCCCGCCGCTCTGATCAATGAACTCCGGGGCCGCCTCGTTGCCGATTTTGACCTCTTCCTCCCAGGACATGGGCAAAAACTGGCTCCGCCCCGTCGCTTCATTCGTGCTACAGCCCACCAGCGGCAGCAGGACAAACAACAAAACGAGCGATAACCGGGACAACCACTTGAGCAGATTCATGGCAAGGCTCCTATCCATCTAGCAAAAAGACGTCACAAACGGTTCAAACGTCACAGATAAGCACAGTTTATCGCGATCAGGCAAGACTTGGCAGCGATTGAATCCTTGAATTGCAGTGAAGCCATTTTTAATCCTAGCCAGAGCCTTTTCGCTATTGGACCCATCTTGGTCCGATCACGCCTTAACAAATCACGGATCACGCCAAAAGCCCCAAGGCCCCGATGAACTGGGTACGCAAGTAGTGGCCGGCAGGAAGCCGACCCCTTCAATCCTTACGACCACGGACGAGACCCACCGCCCCACACCGGGCCAAAACCAGCGGAGTGCTGAATGTCCAGCCGAAACAATGCCATCCTCGAACGTTTTTACACCAGCCTGATCTCCGGCGACCGCCAAGGCGCCCGCGAGATCATGGACGAGGTCTTCACCGCAGACTGCCCGGCGAAAACCGTCGCCAGCAATCTGATCTGGCCCACCCTCGATGCGTTGCAGACCATGCGACGCAACGACCAGATCACGCGACTGGCCTACAACTACGCCACGCGGCTGATGCGGTCCATCACCGACCAGCTCCAGCTCCGCTACGACCAGCGTGAGTCACGCAACGTGAGCTGCCTGGTCGTCTGCGGTGCCGAGGAGTCCGAAGAGCTCGCCGGCCAACTCGCGTCCGACCTGCTCGAAGCCGACGGCTACACCGTCTACTTCACCGGCGGCGGGATCAGCAACGACGAGATCGTCGCCCAGCTCGGCGAGCACAAGCTCGACAAGCTGATCATCTTCGGGGCCATCCCCGCGACCGTGCCCGCGACCCGTCAGCTCATCGACTACCTGCACGACATCGGCTCATGCCCGAACCTGCAGATCATCGTGGGCGGCGGCATCTTCAACCGGGCCGACGGCCTGGCCGAGGAAATCGGTGCCGACCTTTGGGCCAACGACCCGATCGAACTGGTTCAAAAGATGAGTGCCGCAGGCGACCGCCGCATGGACGCGGACCAGCGCACCGTCGGCCGACGCCGCGCCCAACAGAAGCGCAGCAAGAAAGCTGCTGCGTAAGCGAAAGACACCACCTCCTTTTTAACAGCGGCGTCACTCCTTGAGTGACGCTGCTGTTTTTTGTTGCATAAATCCATAGGAAGAAGCGATATACTTTCACCATGCCCGACCCCGTCCTCTTTCAACGCACAATCGAACACTACCTCGCGCCGATCCTCCCTTACCTGCAGGACACGCAGGTCGCGGAGGTGATGATCAATAACTACCAAGAGGTCTACATCGAAAAGCAGGGTAGGCTGCACAAGACCGATGCGCAGTTCAAAGACGTCGAGGCCTACGAAGCGGCGGTCAACAACATCCTGCAGTTCACCGGCAAGTCGATTGCCGACGACGACATCCTGGTCGATACACGCCTGCCCGATGGGTCGCGCATCCACGTCGCCAAGGAGCCCTGCGCCCGCTTTGGCATGGCGATGACGATTCGTAAGTTCGCCAAGACGATGCTCGATATCGATTGGCTGACGCACCTGGGCTCGATCACGCCCGCCGCGGCCGAGTACATGCGTGTCGTCGTCAATAACGAGCAGAACACCCTCGTCGCCGGCGGCACCAGCTCGGGTAAGACGTCGCTGCTCAACGCGCTGTCCGCCTACATCCCCGAGGGCCAGCGCATCGTCACCATCGAGGACTCGGCCGAGTTGCAACTCCAACAGCCGCACCTGATCTCGCTGGAGAGTAAGTCGGCCGACCAGTTCGGTCGCGGAGCGGTGAAGATCCGCCAGCTCTTTAAGTCGTCGCTGCGCCTGCGCCCCGACCGCATCATCATCGGCGAGGTGCGCGGTGAAGAAGCGCTGGACATGATCCAGGCGATGACCTCCGGCCACGGCGGATCGATGGGCACCCTCCACGCCAACAACGCCTTTGATACGCTCAACCGTCTGGAGACCATGGCGCTGATGTCTGAAGTCGAGTTGCCGCTGTCGGCACTGCGTAGTCAGATCAGCTCGGCTATCGATGTGGTGATCCACCTGGTGCGTCAGGTCGGCGGGTTCAGGCAGGTGACTCAGATCGCTGAAGTCTTGCCGTTAGAAGGCAGCGGGCACTACAAGCTGCGGGACATCTTTACGCTTGTTCCCGCGTTGGACGACGAGGGCCATAAGACCATGGAGCTCTTGCCGACGGGCGAGAAGTCCACGATCGCGGGGCACCTCAAGACGGCGACCGAGGCGATGGTGACGCCGTTAACCGAGCAAATTTTTAACGTCACGTAATCCATCCAAATGACGAGATGGGCACGAAACGCCTTAAACGCTATTCCACACGTATTATCCGCTTTAAAACAAGCAATAATGATCTGGACTGGGCGTTAAACCGATACTAGACTTGTTTACAGATGAAGCACTTTTACACCGCCATCCATAGCCTCGTGCCACAACGCCTGCGTGATGATCGCGGTGCGACGATGCTGGAGTGGTGCCTGCTTTTGGCGGCGGTGGTGATCCCTGCGTGGATTATTATCCGCATCGGGCTGGCGACCCTGGCTGGGCACTACGGCCTGGTCACCACGATCAACCAGATGCCCTTCCCCTAATCGATTTGTAATCGGCTGATGCAATGCCGACTGACTTGAAGCGTTAAACTTTTACAACTGACTACCAACCGCTGAGCCACCGCTTGGCAAGGAGACCCGATATGACCAAGATGCTAACGAACATGAAAGAAGCCGTGCTGGAACTTTGGAACGATGACCAAGGTGCCGAGGGCTTGGAAAAAGTCCTGATCATCGCGGCGATCGCCCTGCCGCTGCTCGCGGTGCTGTTGTTCTTCTCCGGCGAGATCCGCGAGTGGGTCAGCGACAACTGGGAATCCGTCCAAGGCACCTCGAGCGATGAAAACGATCCCGGCGACAACCCGTTCTGATTGGTTCATCAATCGCCTTGATGTGATACGACTTCATTTTCCCCGCGCTACCACGCGGGGCTTTTTTTAGGGCGTCTGCTTTAAAAGCTCCAGGCGGAAGCCAGGAGCTTTGAAACATCTCACACCATGACCCTCACCCTTGCCTACATCGCGATCGTCGGCGTGTGCGTCGCTGCCACGGTGATGGACCTGCGCACCGGTCGGATCCCCAACAAGCTCACCGCCTCGGCGATGGCCGCGGGCCTGGTGTTCTGGCTGATCGCGGGGCTGTTGGCTGGTCGCGGCCTGGTTGGTGCAGAGGGCACGGATAGCGGGACCGTCGCCGCATCGTTCCTCGGCCTGCTCTGCGCTCTTGTACCGTTTGCGATCCTCGTGTTGCTCGGCGGGCTCGGCGGGGGCGATATGAAACTGATGGGCGCGATCGGGGCATGGAGTGCGAGCTGGCGGATCGTGCTGGACACGACCATCTATGCGCTGCTGGCCGGGGCGCTGATCGCGATCGTACTGATGGTCCGTACCGGCCGGGTCCGGCTCACACTGGCTCGGCTGATTGGTATCGCGGCGAGCGGTGGCAAGGCGGTGACGCCGGACGATGATGCAACCGCGCCGAAAGTGCCCTTCGCGCTGGCGGCCTTGGTCGGTATCGCCATCGCCGGGGCCGAGCACATGCTCCGGCTGTGGCCGCCCTTGCTGGGATAACGGCATATCGGGCAGTTAGAACCGCATTGAGACGTCCTGCTCCTGAAGGACTTGCCCGCCTAAACCGAATGGATGATGCGTTTGAAAGAACCTCTACGAAAAACGCAAAACAAGGACTTACAACGCTACAATAACGATACGTTCATTTGTCTCGAAGCCTCGGCTCGAGCGCAACAGCCACGCCGTTAAGTCTTGTTCTCTGAAATGGACCCGCCTGCATGAGTGAAGCCGCCGATGCCAATCCAGCCGTCACCTCGTTAACCGCGAAAGCGGGCGACAAGGTCGACAACTACACGATCATGGAACAGGTCGGTGCAGGGGGCACCGCCATCGTCTTCCGTGGGCACGACCACGTTCTGAACCGGAATGTGGCGATCAAGCAACTCGTCGTGCCGCCGGGCGAAGAAGGCGACGACATCCGCCAGCAGGCCCTGGCCGAGGCGGCGATCCACAAACGCGTTGCGGCGGGCGATCCTAAACTGCTGGTCCAGTACATCGACACCATTAACGACCCGCGCGGGATCTTCCTGATCAGCGAGTACGTCGACGGCCCGTCCCTGGAGTGGATCCTTCAGCAGGAAACCAAGCCGATGGAGCAGCGTCAGGCGCTGGGCATCATCGCGGCGACCGCCAAGGCACTGGACGCGCTGCATCAAGGCGGGGTCATCCACCGCGACCTCAAGCCATCGAACATCCTCATGCCGCGCGAAGGCGGGCTCAAGCTCGCGGACTTCGGCTTGGCGGCGCTGGTCGCCGAGCAGCAGACACTCGACATCGGCTCGGTGCGTTACATGGCACCGGAGCTGTTGCAAGGCGAGTCGGGGACACCCAAGAGCGACCTGTATTCGCTGGGCATCGTGGCGTACGAGATGCTTGCCGGTCGAGAAAACTTCAACAACGCGTTCCGCACGATCCTGCGCGACCAGCGCAACCAGTCGATGCGCTGGGTGAAGTGGCACACGAACGTCCGGGCGAAAGTGACGCCTTTGGATCAACTCGTCGATGGCATCCCGGCTTCGCTCTCACAGCTTGTCGCGCGGATGATGGAGAAGGACCCGGCCCGTCGGGTGGGTTCGTGCTCGGAGTTGATCGATGCGATCCGACTGCACTTCTCCCAGGACGGCCAAGGCCAGCAGCCCACCCCCGGCCCGCACGCCGCGATGGCGCCGCCGCAGATCGACGACGCCAGCCAGACCGCCGCGGTGCCTGAGAAGAGCAAGCTGCCGATGATCCTCACGGCAACGCTGTTGATCTGGCTCCTTGCAATCGGCGGGTTCTTCATCTGGAAGAAACAGCAGACCCAGGAGGCACTGGCCAATCAGACCGCCGCGCTGATCTCAGATATCGAATACGCGGACAACCTGATCAACACGCTGCAGTACGAAGAGGCGATCAATGCCTTTAACGCGATCCCCGGCGAACACGCGAGCCTGTTTGACCCCAACAACCGTCGTGGCCGAGACGACCTGGTCGAGTCAGGCAGCCTCAAGGCCCAGGCCCTGCTCGCCGCCCAGAAGAACGACTTCGTCACCGCCCACGCCAAGGCATTGGACTACCAGCGCACGATCAGCTCGTCCAAGTCGCTGCCCACCAGCATTAAGACAGAGCTGGGTCGGCGTGATGCGCAGGACCTTGTCGAAGAATACGCGGCTCGCTCGGCCTTCCAGCAGCGGTCCAACGACATCGAAGCGTTGTTTGCCCAAGGCAAGCTCGACCAGGCCATTATCGCCATCCGCCAACTCAAGTCCGACATCGGCACGAGCGTGGCACAAACCGACCTGGACCAGATCGCGGCGTTTGAGAAGAAGCACAGCATGCTCATCGGCGATCAACGCGTCGCCCAGCTCTTAGAAGACGCCAAGAAGTTTGACGCGGCCGGTGATCTGGAAGAGGCGATCGACGTGTTAGAGGCCGAGATCCAAGACACGGGCGACAGCGTGGACCCACGCGTCGTGGTTCTTGCGGATCAGTTCAACAAACGGCTTCAGATCCAAGAACTCGAAGAAGACCTTGCCGAGGCCGAGCAATCCGACGACCTTGCCGAGATCCTCAAAGCAACGCAGGACCTGCACCGCGTCCAGCCGACACAGGCCCGAAAGGAACGGATCAGCGAGCTAGAAATCGCCATGCTGATTGTCGATGCACGGACCGCCCTTGCCGACGGTAGGCCCGGGGGTGCCGAGTCGATCCTTAACGATGTGCTCAAGCGTGATGCCGACAATGTGGAGGCGAAGCAGATCATCGCTTCGCTTGAAAATGAGCGGATGAAAATCGAGTTCGAGCGCAAGGGCGACCAACTCGTCGCCGAGGGCAAGTATCAAGAAAGCATTGCGATGTATCAGAAGGTGCTGACGCTTGGCCCGGATTCCGACGGCTCGATCAACGCGAAGATCAAGAACGCCGTGGGACAGGTCCACCTTGCCGAAAGCGAGAAATTACTGGCCGAAGGTAAGATCGCCGCGTCGCAAGACCGGCTGGATAAGGCCCGTGTCGCACTGGGCGATATTGATGCGATCCTCGACCTGCAAGAGCGTATCGACGAACTGCGTGAGTACACCCTGCTCGTCAAAGAGGGCGACACGTTAGCGGGTAAAGACGAGTTCGGTAAAGCCAAGGCCAAGTACCTCGCCGCCAAGAAGATCTTCGACAGCCAGGCCATCAACGACAAGATCAACGATTGCGACTTTGGCAGTTGGCTGCAACAGGCAGACGGCCACATCCTTCGGCGTGAGTGGGAGGCCGCAGACGGCGCGCTTAAGCGTGCCGAAGAAATCAAGACCAACGACCAGACCCGCGCCCGCCGCGAGCAGATCAACAACCGCGTCCAATAGCCCCGCGACCGCACCCACCGCTTTTGACCCAACCAACGAACAACCCGCTTGAGCACAGCACCCCCGCCTCGCCGGGTAAGACGTTGCGTATCGCTCGGCTGGTGATCGCGATCGGATTGTGTGTGGGGATCGCGGTGTTCGCGGTGCTGACGATCAATCAACTCGAAGCCGGGCCATCGAACAATGCCCTGCCAACCGACTTTGGCACCAGCAGCGCTGCGTCGACGCCGCCTGCACCCGCCAATAGCGTCTCGCCTTTGGCCGGGATCGCGCAGGTCGATCCGAGTAAGTTCATCCCGATCATGCGGAAAAACCCGCACCCCGGGCAGATCCCACCCTTCCTCCGGGCCGATCCTTACGGCCAGATGCCTTACCAGCAGGCCGCGGCGGGCGAGGTCTGGGAGTTCTGTGCCTACCGCGTCAATGACGCGAGCCTGACCGACCTGATCGCCCACTACAACGAGCAGGCCAAGCTGGCTGACATGAAGCTCGTCAAGCAAAAGCCCGCCAGCGAGAACATGCCCGGCGGCGTGGTCGTATCTTGGTCCGACGGCCGACGCGGTCTGGAAGTCACCGCCGCGCCGCTGGGCAGCACCAAGCCCGCCGCCCCACCGCTTCGGCCGGACACGCCGCTACAGTGGGTTGTCAAGTACAGTTACCCCTCCAAAGCGCAATAACCCGCGCCGGCAACGAGACCAACCATGAGTCAATTCCCTAACACTAGTAGCTCTTCCCCTTCCGCACCGGCCGGTAGCGGGCAACTCGTGGTCGTCGGCCTGGTCATCGCGATTGTCGCGGTGATCCTGATGAACGTCTACGTCGAGATGCGCGTCGCGGCGGAGAAGGAAGACACGGTCACCTACTTCCGCTTCGCCGACGACATGAAGGCGGGCGATGAGATCGAGATCAACGACCTGGATCGCGTTGATGTTCCCAAGAGTTTGCAAAACGCGTTTGGCACCAACGCCGTACCTGAAGACCCGCAAAGCCCTGGCAGACCCTTGGACGGCGAGTTCCGCAACCTCAACGAAGCGGTCGTCAAGGGGCAGATGCTGACCTTTAGCCTGATCCGCAACGCCAGCGCATCGGCACCTCGTGACCCCGCCTACATCGGCCTCGACGAACTCACGCTCAACATCGACTCGAAGAAACAACCACCCAACCTCCGCCCCGGCGACTTCGTCGACCTGCGAGCCGAGGTCCCGCTCAACCGCGACACACGATTCAAGACGATCATGGAATACGTCCGGGT
>JARFRI010000287.1 GCA_029287335.1 Phycisphaera sp.
GTCCTGTGGTCGGCACGGCGCGTTGTCACCCAGGTGCCACTTGCCGAACATCGCGGTGTGGTAGCCGTTGTCCTTGAAGTACTCGGCCATGGTGTACTCGTTGCCGTCCATCATCGATCGGCCGTTGATCGTGTGCCAGACACCGGTGCGCGTCGAATAGCGCCCGCTCATCAGCGAACTACGTGTCGGCGAACAGGTCGGGTCGACGTGGTAATTGGTCAGCCGAACGGACTCGCTATGTAGCACATCAAGATTGGGCGTCTTTAGGATTTCGTTGCCGTGCGCGCCGACATCGCCGTAGCCCTGGTCATCGGTGATGATGAAGATGACGTTGGGCTTGTCCGCAGCGAAAGCGGGCAGCGTGAAAACGATTAAGACAAGGCTGAGTAGTTTGTGCATGCTTATTGATCCTCGTTGAGAAATTCGATTTTGACGTAGTATGCGCCGAAGGTCTTGCCGTCTTCGCGGGTGAGCGTGGAAGTTAATAAGGCCGGACCCGTCGGCAACTCAATCACTTGAGCTTCGACCGGCTTGGTGGGATCGACCTCCCAGTTCCTCTTGGCACGGACGTTCTTGCCTTCCACAACAACGTCGACCTGCTTACACCCCGAAGGCTTATCGACATACTCCGGCCAGCGCATCGGCGTGATGCGGTACTTGCCCGCCTTAACAACGTTGACCGCAAACGGGCCGTTGAACAACACGTTGCGGTTGACGTGGATCTGGGCCAGCGCCGAGATGCCCTCTTTCATCAGCCAGTCATGGCTCATGAGCGTCGTTGGGTTTTCCACGCCCCCCAGATCAATCCGTGTAATCAATTCAAAATGTGGCTGCATGTCCTGCCACCAAGCTTCGTAATCTTCGCGAAGCTTCGCAACGACCTCCGGATGCTCCGCAGCTACATCGACCTGCTGACCCCGGTCGGTTGTGATGTCGTAAAGCGCTTCGCCGTCGATCAGCCGCCAGCGTTGGGTCATCGCAACGGACTTGACCCACTTCGGTGGGATGTACTTGCGTTGCAAGGCCGTAAACAACGTCCGCTCGGGTATGGCATCTGCCTCGCCGTTCAGCACAGGCACCAGTGAGAACCCGTCAAGCTGCGGTCCTTCGGGCTTGTCCAGCTGCAAGAGATCGACGAGTGTCGGCATGATGTCGAAATGGGCACAGAGCGTGTCGACATCCTTGCCTCCAGCGATCTCGCCGCCGGGCCAGTGCATAAAGAACGGGACACGGTGGCCGCCGTCGTAGTGCGAGCCTTTGGTGTATCGCAGTCCCGCGTTGAAGTAATCGAACTTCACTTTGTCCCGTCGCATCGAGTCCTTGACCGCCGATCCATTGTCGGAGGTGTAGATGACCAGGGTGTCTTTATCGAGTCCTTGTTCTTTTAGGAAAGCCCGGAGGCCACCGACGTTCTCGTCGAGGTTCTCGATCATGCCATAGAAGTTCGCGGCTCCCTTTGGGATACCCTTATCGACGTAAGGCTGGCTGTAT
Source organism: Phycisphaera sp. (assembly GCA_029287335.1). Taxonomy (GTDB): domain Bacteria; phylum Planctomycetota; class Phycisphaerae; order Phycisphaerales; family Phycisphaeraceae; genus JAHQVV01. Next base: position 1,492 of record JARFRI010000287.1, read on the forward strand.
TTTTCCTCAACAATCCAGGGCCCGTGAGCCGCGTTGGTTGAGAGGTAGATGAAGAAAGGCTTGTCGTCTTGCTTCTCAATAAATTGCTTCGCCTGGTCGAACCAGATATCGGTGCAGTAGCCTTTGAACTGCTGGCTCACCCCGTTGACTTCGTAGATGTCATCGAAGTAATCGTTGCCCAGGTAGTCCGGCCCCTGACTGACGCCGCCGCCTTTATGCCAGACGACATGATCAAAGCCCTGGTCCATCGGGCGCAGCGGCGCGTTGTCGCCCAGGTGCCATTTACCAAACATCGCTGTGCGGTAGTCATTGGACTTGAACACCTCAGCAAGCGTGAGCTCTTCGGTCGGCAGCAGCGATCGGCCGTTGATCGTGTGCCAAACTGTTGTGCGTGTCGAGTAGCGGCCGGTGAGCAAAGCTGCGCGCGTCGGCGAACAGGTCGGGTCGGTGTGGTAGTCCGTCAGCCGGATCGACTCGATGTGTAGTTTGTCGAGGTTCGGCGTTTTGAGGATGGTGTTGCCGTGCGCGCCGACATCGCCGTAGCCCTGGTCATCGGTGATGATGAGGATGACGTTGGGCCGCTCGGCAGCGAGGGTCGGCAGCGAAAGAACAATCAGAACAAGGCAAAACAAGCGGTGCATGGATAGGCTCCCTGGCATTGGTGTCTTTGATCAGACGGTGGTCAGGAAATCATCATACAGGCGCGCTATCAAAGCTCCGGGCGGAAGCCAGGAGCAATACCCTTAAAATCACACAAAACTTGTCTGTGAATAAACGCCCCTGCTCCTGGCTTCCGCCGGGAGCTTTGAAATCGCCAACTCAGATGATCTGATGGATCGGGTCCGCGCCTTCGACGCCGACGAGTTTATGGTCCAGGCCGTTGAAGAAGTACGTCAGCGCATTGGGATCGCAGCCCATCTGCCGAAGGATCGTCGCGTGCAGGTTCTTGACGTGGAACCGGTCGCTGATGGCTTGCGCGCCGAGTTCATCGGTCTCCCCGACACTGACGCCGCCCTTGATCCCGCCGCCGGCCATCCACATCGTAAAGCCGTAGCTGTTGTGGTCCCGCCCGCTGCCCGCTGCATATTCCGCCGTGGGTTGTCGGCCAAACTCGCCGCCCCACACCACCAACGTCTCGTCGAGCATCCCGCGCCGCTTCAGGTCGGTCAGCAGCGCCGCGACGGGCTGATCCGTCGCCCCGGCGTGGAGGTTGTGGTTGTCTTCGAGGTCGCCGTGCGCATCCCAGTTGTGGTCGTTGTGCGCGCCGCCGGAGTAGACCTGCACGAAGCGCACGCCGCGCTCGACGAGACGACGGGCAAGCAGGCACTTTCGCCCGTACTGCCGCGTTTCCTCTTTCTCCAGGCCGTACATCTCTTTGGTCTGCTCGTCTTCGCTATCGATCGCCACCGCCTCGGGCGCCTCGGCCTGCATACGGTAGGCCAGCTCAAAACTGTTGATCCGTGCCGACAGGTTTGAGTTGTCTGCTCGGCTTGCCGCGTGCGCCGCGTTCTGTGCATTAAGGTGCTCGATCATGTCGCGTTGCAATTCGCGACTCACACCCTTGGGCGAATCCAACGACAAGATCGGCGTGCCCGTCGCGTTCACGACGCAGCCCTGATAGCTCGCGGGCCTAAACCCGCTGGTCCAGTTCTTCGCGCCACTGATCGGCCCGCCACTCTCATCAAGCATCACCACATACCCGGGCAGGTTCTGGTTCTCCGTGCCCAGGCCGTAGTTCGCCCACGAGCCCAGCGACGGGTAGCCCGACAAAATCCGCCCACAGTTCATCATCAACAGCGCGCTGCCGTGCAGCGGCGAGTCGGCGTACATCGAGTGAATAAACGCAATGTCATCGACGTGCTTCGCGACGTTGGGGAACAGGTCCGAAACATACTTGCCGCTCTGGCCGTACTGCTTGAACTTCCAGCGTGGCTCAACGATGCGCCCCTGGTTTTTGTGCCCGCCGCGACCAAACGTTTTGACGTCGATCGTCTTGCCGTCCATGCCGACCATCTTCGGCTTGTAGTCGAACGTATCGATGTGGCTCGGCCCGCCATACATGAACAGAAAGATCACGCTCTTGGCCTTGCCGGGCAAAGGCGGGGCCTTGGGCGCAAGCGGGTTCTTATAGTCGCTGCCATCGGCCGCGACCGCCTGTTGACTCAGCCAATCCGGGCCGAGCAGGCTCGCCAGCGCAACGGCGCCGAAGCCGCCGCCGGCCTGCCAAAGAAACTCGCGCCGTGTTCGGCCACAGTAATTAGGTTGTTGTTTTTGATCAGCCATTGGGAAACTCCCTGCTAAGCCGCAAGCGGCTTGTACTAGTCGAGATAAACAAACTCGTTCAAGTTGTACGCTACAAGACAAAACAGCTTGAGTGCACTTTCTGCGTCTAAACCGTGGGTCTTCATCATGTCCTTGACAAACGCAACATTCGACTCGACTTCCTTGTCGCTCGGCTCGCGCATCGTCACCAACTGCAAGCCCAGTCGAATCTGATCCGACAAGTCATCGCCAGCTTCTTGCTTCAGCCGCTTCGCGAACACGATCGCCTCGTCCTGCATCATCTCGCTGTTAAGCGTGATCAGTGACTGCGTCGGCACCGTCGTCGCAAAACGCACCGGGCAAGGCGTGTCCGTCGCTGCCTGGTCCAACGACGCGAGCAACGGCTCACGCAGCGAACGCTTGATGTGGATATACACGCTCCGCCGATCCTGCTCCGCCTCGCTCGACTTGCCCCACGCCTGATCCGGGCGCGACGCGGTGGCGAGCACTTCCTTGGGCATCTTCGTATAGATGCTGGGCCCAAACTGCTTGGGATTCAACGAACCATTGACCGCCAACAGCGAATCGCGGAACTCTTCGGCCGTGAGTCGACGCATGTCAAACCGCCAGAACAGGTTGTTCGTCGGGTCTTTTTCCAGGCCAGCCGCGTTCGCGCTGCTGGACATCTGATACGCCTTGCTGGTCATGATGAACCGGTTCATCTCTTTGATGGACCAGCCTTTCTCAATGAACGTCGCGGCGAGGAAGTCGAGTAGTTCCGGGTGTGTCGGCAGTTCACCGAGCTTGCCGAAGTCGCTTGTGCTTCGCACGATGCCTCGGCCGAACTGGTGCTGCCAGATACGGTTGACCATCACGCGCG
>JARFRI010000307.1 GCA_029287335.1 Phycisphaera sp.
ACTGAAGGTCGTGCCTTGGTTGATGGTTCAGGCGTTGATCGCCGAGTCGGTGATCCCGATCGCCAAGACGGGGATGTTCGCTCGGATGCAAGGGGTCGTCTTCTTAGAGATGGTCCGCCGTAAGTGCGTCTGGCTGCTGGAACAATCGCCCAAGCTGGTCGCGATGCTGGATGAATAGGGCCTGTCTCGCAAGATTCCATGCAGAAATAGGTTTCATCGGTGCGCTGGGGGGCTAAACTAAGGGCATGATGAAATCGTACACCCACCTGATCGTTCCGGGCTTGCTATCAGCAGTTTTCGCATGGCCCAGTTTGGGGCAGGCCGAGGATGTCGAGGAGCTTCAGGAGCCGCGCGTCATTGACGAGCAGGCGATCCTTGAGTTGTTCCAAGACTTAAACCTTCAGTTGGATGACCAAGCCGATCCGGAAGACCAGTTGCTTGAAAAGCGACAGCGTCTAGAAGAACTTCATCGGCGGGTGATCGAGATGCAATTTGATGGCCCGGTTCAATTGGATCAGGCACGCGCGGCCGAGCCGATGCAGCTTGATGCCCAGCCGATGGTCAACCCCTGGGCCAAGCGATCGCGCGACGAGGTGCTCGCAGGTTTGGATGATGCCGCGTTTGCGGTGCGCGAGTCGGCCGAGGCGTTTTTGCTGACAGACGACTCGCTGAGCAAGGCGGTACTTAAGCAACTGATCCAGCAGGCCAAGTCCCCCGAGCAGCGCCAGCGCCTGCTGCGCGTGGCCGAGCACCATATACTACGCGAGATGCGCGAGCGCGACTTTGGCGAGGTGCCAGATGATGCCTTAATCTTCCCCCGGCAAGAGGATCGCAAGCGGCCCGCGTCCGTTGGCTATTCCTATGAACCCGTTCTTGCCCATGAGAACCCCGATGCCGACTTGCCCGGTGTCCGCGTCATCGCAACGATGCCCGGCTTCCCAGGCCACGCCCACCTCCGCCGCGGCGATATCATCGTCCAGATCAACGGCCAGGGCCTGTCCAACCACCACCGCGAACACGACATCACCAACTGGGTCCGCTGGCAGATCGCCTCACGAGAAGCGGGCGATACGATCGACTTCACCTTGCTGCGTGGCGGCAAGCTGCTGGCGGTCAAGATGGTCTGTGCCGAGGGCATCGCCCTGGACCACATGTACACGACCGATGCCTTCGAGTCCGCGGCCCGCAAGGGTGGATACCAGCGCGAATGGGAGGAGGCCTATCAGGAACTGGCCGCCGAGATGCCCAAGCCCAAGACGCTGACGCCGGTGGTAATTGAGTGAGCCCAAGCCTGGGTCCCACACAACTGCCCGAAGGGCTGCTGTGTGCGAATCGCTTTCTTCTACTCCCCGTCGCTTGGCACTCAGCAGGCCTGCGGCCAGTTGAGTGGCACCCCTCACGTTGATTGATGAGATCCGTGTTGACGCGGCACACTGGCCTGGCTCGCTCATCCCGCTTTTTCAATACGACGAAACGTGACTGTTTTTGCAGCCCAATTGCCGCGATGCACTACGCATCCTATGATCGTTCCTTGCCCGCCTTTTCCCCGCCCACCAGCCCAACCCACCAGTACCTATGACGCCAACCGAAGTCGCTTTTGACGAGTCCCATGGCCAGTTCGCACCCGTTGCCGAGCGATCCGTCCTGGACCCCACCGATCTCTTCCTCAACCGCCACATCGGCCCGACCGACGACGAGCTCGCCGAGATGGCCAAGGCTTGCGGCTTTGAGTCTGTCGATGCGCTAATCGATGCGACCGTGCCCGACGCGATCCGGATGCAAGCGCCGCTTCAGCTCGGCACGCCGCAGGGCGAGTACGACATGCTCTCGCGCCTCAAGGAGATGAGCCGAAAGAACAAGGTCTACAAGAGCTTCATCGGGATGGGGTATCACGGCACGATCATCCCGCCGGTGATCCTGCGCAAGGTGCTGGAGAACCCGCGCTGGTACACGCCCTACACGCCGTACCAGGCCGAGATCGCTCAAGGCCGACTCGAAGCGCTGATCAACTTCCAGACGATGGTGTCGGACTTGACCGGCCTACCCTTAGCCGGCGCGTCGCTCTTGGATGAAGGCACCGCCGCCGCCGAGGCCATGGCCATGTGTCACGGCATCGCGCGTGGCAAACGACCGATCTTCATCGTCGCCGAAGACGTCCACCCGCAAACCATCGCGGTCTTGCAGACGCGTTGCGAATCAATGGGCATCGAGCTGCGCATCGCGCGCGGCGATGAATTCGAGATCACCGACCAAGTCAGCGGCGTGCTCGTGCAGTACCCCAACACCTGGGGCCAGATCAAAGACTACGACGCGCTGACCCAACAAACCCACGAGGCCGGCGCGCTGCTGGTCGTCGCGACAGACCTGCTCGCGCTCACGCTGATCAAAGCACCCGGTGAGTTCAATGGTGGCAACGGCGCGGATATCGCCATCGGCTCGTCGCAACGCTTCGGCGTGCCCATGGGCTTCGGCGGACCGCACGCCGCGTTCCTGGCCACCAAGGAAGCCTACGCCCGCAAGATGCCCGGCCGAATCATCGGCGTCTCCAAAGATGCCCACGGCAACCCCGCGTTCCGCATGGCCCTGCAAACCCGCGAGCAGCACATCCGCCGCGACAAGGCGACCTCCAACATCTGCACCGCGCAGGTCCTGCTGGCCATCATCGCCGGGTTCTACGCGGTGTACCACGGGCCGACCGGCCTCAAGTCCATCGCCACGCGCGTCCACGCCGCGACCCGCGCACTAGTCGCTGGGCTGACCGAGCTTGGGCGAAACGTCAAGACGGATCGCTACTTCGACACGGTTGTCGTCGAGGTGTCCGACGCCGAGGCCATCCACGCCCTGGCCGCCAAGTTCGAGCTCAACCTCAGGCGCATTGGCCCAACGCACGTCGGCATCGCGCTGGACGAAACGACCACCCGCGATGATCTCGCCGCGCTGCTCACTATCTTCAACCGTGGCATCACGCCCGAGCATCTGGACCTCGACGAACTCGTCGGCGACGACCCGCTGGACAACCTAGGCCCCGCCGCGCGGACCAGCGACTATCTCACCCACGAAGTCTTCAACCGCTACCACAGCGAGAGCGAGCTGCTTCGTTACGCGGTCAAGCTGTGCAGCAAGGACATCTCCCTGGCTGACAGCATGATCCCGCTGGGCTCGTGTACGATGAAGCTCAACGCCGCTAGCGAAATGATCCCGGTCACCTGGCCGGAGTTCGCGAACCTGCACCCGTTTGTGCCCGCCGACCAGTCGTTGGGCTACAAGCTGATGTTCATGGAGTTGGAGAACTGGCTCAGCGAGATCACAGGCTTCGCCGCCTGCTCCTTGCAGCCCAACGCGGGCAGCCAAGGCGAATATGCCGGGCTCATGCTCATTCGTAAGTTCCACGAAGCCGCGGGCGACAAGCAGCGCGACATCTGTCTGATCCCCGTCAGCGCGCACGGCACCAACCCCGCCTCGGCTGTCATCGCCGGAATGAAAGTCGTCCCCGTCAACTGCAAAGACAACGGCGACATCGACCTGGATCACCTGCGATCACAAGCCGAGAAATACAAAGACAACCTCTCCGCGCTCATGGTCACCTACCCCTCGACCCACGGCGTGTTCGAGACCGAAATCAAAACCATCTGTGACATCACCCACGAGTTCGGCGGCAAGGTCTACATGGACGGCGCGAACATGAACGCGCAGGTCGGCCTGACCTCCCCCGGCCTCATCGGGGCCGACGTCTGCCACCTCAACCTCCACAAAACCTTCTGCATCCCACATGGCGGCGGCGGACCCGGCATGGGACCGATCTGCTGTACCGATGATCTGGCACCTTATCTCCCCGGCCACCCCATGGACCCCACCGTCGGCGGACGCGACCCGCTGGGCACCATCAGCGCCGCGCCCTACGGCAGCCCGGCGATCCTCCCCATCTCATGGATGTACATCGCCATGATGGGCGCCGACGGCCTGACCGACGCCACCAAGGCCGCCATCGTCAACGCCAACTACATGGCCGCGCGACTCAAAGACCACTACAAGATCCTCTACACCGGCGCCAACAACACCTGTGCCCACGAGTTCATCCTCGATGTCCGTAAAAC
>JARFRI010000139.1 GCA_029287335.1 Phycisphaera sp.
TCACCACGCCCCGCGCGATGACACCTCACGCTGGCTGGCCGGCGTAGATGACCGCCTACATGACAAGCTGGCCCGCGTCGATCTTGTTCAGCCCCGTATCAAGGCGACGCTGCAAGACTGGCTGGAACGATACCTGGCCGATCGTGAAGACGACCTGAAGCCCGAGAGCCTGCGCAAGCTGAAACAGACGCAGACGAAGCTCTTGGCGTTCTTCGACGACGGCCTAGAACTCCGAAAGATCACCGTGCAAGATGCGGCCGACTGGCGAAAGTTTCTCAAGGGCCTAAAGCTGAGCGAAGCGGCGATCAAGACGCACAGCGGCAACGCAAAGACGATGCTTGCCGAGGCTGTCCGGCGGAAACTCATCACGGACAACCCCTTCGCCCTGCTCAAGTCGGGTTCGACGCCCAGCAAGTATTCGCGGTACATCACCCCCGATGAGATTGACCGCGTGATCGAGGCCAGCCCGAACGCTGAATGGCGTGTACTGTTCGGCCTGGCGCGGTACGCGGGCCTGCGTATCCCCAGCGAATCACACCTGCTGACGTGGGCGGACGTGGACTTCGAGCGCGGCAGGCTGACGGTTCATAGCCCGAAGACTGAACATCACGAAGGCCACGAACAACGCATCATCCCGATCACGCCGAAGCTGATGAAGTTGCTTCAAGAGCGATTCGACGAAGCCGAGGAAGGCCAGCCATACCTGGTCACGATCCGGGGCAAGGGCGCGACCATCCGCCAGACGCGGGCAATCTGGAAGCGGGCCGGCGTTGAGCCGTGGAAGCGATTATGGCAGACGCTTCGCCAGTCGTGCGAAAAAGAATGGGCGATGACCTTCCCGCAATACGCGGTCAGCAAGTGGATCGGTCACAGCATCACCGTCAGCGGCCGGCACTACGCGAACCACGTACCCGACGAACTGTTCGACAGGGCCACGATTGCCAGCGATGACGGCAACAACAGCGCGCAGCGCCATGCGCAGCAGACGGCGCAGCAGAAGGCGCACGAAGCGCCACGAAAAGACAAGAAAAAGAAAAAGGCCACCGGCAATGCCGATGACCTTAATTCCGATGACTGCAATAACTTGCGAGATATTTCGAGAAGTCAGTGCAATCAAAACAAGTGGAGCCGGGGGGAGTCGAACCCCCGTCCCGAAACAGTCGGCTCTGGGCGTCTACACGTATAGTCATTCATGGTTTCTTACCTACGCATCGGAGAATGACAACCTTTGCGAAAGCCAGCCTGAGTGTTTTTTAACCCGTAGACGCTAAGGCGTCGTCCTTGGGCGAGTCTACTAATCGTTCGCCCCGCAACAGCCGCAGACGAGCGGATGCGGGACGTTGCTAACCTAATAAATTAGGCAGCGAGGCGTGCCGGCGCGAAGCCGATACGACCAGCGATGTTATCGTTGGCATTTGTGTTTTTGTACGTGGTTTAACGAGGCCTACGTACACCTCGACGTGCAACCACAGGGCGTTCCCTGTCCGGTCGATACCAGTCGGCCCCGTTGTCAAAGAGCATCACGAACAAGTCCGTGAACAGCCTCATTATACCCCGCAATCGGGCGGCCAGCGTTCTCCACCCGCGATAAATCCTCCAATTTCACACCCCCAAAAACAATTAGACTTTGCCCGTACCGGGGGTATGCTTGCCCTATGCATTAATCGGAGGACAGGTGATGGTAGGCTGGTTTTACATCAATGATGGCGTCGCGGCACCGCTACGGATGCTCGAACGGGACGAGAAGTCGGGTATCGTGACCCTCGAAATCGCTTCGCGCTTTGTCCCCAACCGCACCATGCTCCGGGGCCGAACGATCGTCGAATATCGCGACTGGTCCGAACGTCGGATCGTACGCTGCCTGGGGGCCGAACGCGTGGGCAACGCACTTATGATCGAAGCGGTCGACGTCGGCCCCGCCAATCTCCCAAGCGATGGCGACGATGCCCTTGGCTTGGCCGAGGACTGGCTGGCGGTCAACGGCCGGGCGTACTGCCAGATCACCGGGCTCAGTGTCGATGAAAACCCGCAAGGCCACTGCCTCTTCCACGTCGGCCTGACCGACTGGCGCGACCTCCGTATCGGCGAAGACGCACCCCTGGCCAGTGCCGGCATCACCCTCCAAGCCAGCCAAGACAACGACGGGTCCATCACCCCCCTGCTGCACTCGGCACGGGAGACCTCGATGACCCGTATCCCGCCGCAGGTCGAGGTGATCCGCCTGCGTGAACGAATCCGCTTGGCCATCAACCCGATCGCCACCGACTGGGGCGACGACAACACGCTCGTGGTTGCCCGCGTCAACGCGGCCGTTCCGCTGCGTCGCGCGGCAGAGGGCGAAGCCATCGGCGTGCATTGATTACGGTGCCTGCACAACCCCAAGCGTCTTAAGCCGTTCATTGATCTGGACCGCCATCTCCGCTTCCTTGGCCAGCCGCTGGACATTACGCTCCGCGCTGAGTCGGTTCTCAGTGCGGTAGTTGACGCCCGGCATGCCCGACACCGTGGGGTCTTCGTCCTCGGGGACGTCCCATGGGTCGGTTCGGAAGCTGTGCAGCGGCGCCCAGGGCATACCCTCGACATAAAGGTTGGCCAGCGGGCTGACCGACCAGGCATAGCGCACACCGACGGGCTTTTCGACCAGCGGGCTCCAGATGTGGATCGTCGTGGTGTCAAAGTTTTTCGCGCCAGCGGTCAGCGACTGCGGCTTATCCGCTCGGAAGCGGGCGTAAGCCTTATAGAAATTGCCGTCCTCACCAGCAATCGAAAATCCCTCCGGGATGGCGCCGTGGTCGTGCGGGTAGACCTTCTTATCGAACTTGAGCACGATCTCATCGCCGACCACTTCGCTGGAGACGAGTTTTGCGCTATCCCAACTCACTTCCATGTCATACACACGATTAAGCGCCCATCGCGCGGCACGGCTGCCGTGGTCGGCCTTCTTGCGCGGGTGCAGGCCGGGGATTTGAACATCATGAGCAGGCAGGAAAGCCGTCCGCTCCGGGTCGTCGACGTCGGCCAGACCCAGGCGCTGTGACTCGCGGATGAACGAGCCATTGGACCGCGAAAGGGACTCGAAGTTGTAGCTGTTCTGGGGGTTACCGCCGGCGCAGAAGCCGATGATCCCCACGGCCAGTTGATCATCGTTGAAATCTTCTCGCCAGCCTTCGACCATGAGCTTCACAATCGTCCGGTATCGTTTCGGCCGACAGTTGTTACCAAGCGCATTGTTAAAGCCCTGGTGGAAGAGCACGCCTTTGATGTTGTATCCGATGAATACGCCGAACATCCCGTTGTAGCACGCGCCCGCGTCGGACGGGCTCATACCGGGGATTGACCAGGAACGGATATCGTCCTTCGTCGGCTTCTTGGGCAGCTTGTTGTCGGGCGTACCTTTCTTCTTCTCCGACTCGACCTTCTTCTCCCAACGCTCGATCTGATTGGCCAGCCAGTCGTCGATGCTGAACTCAGCCTGCCGCTGCAGGACATGCTCGTAGTAGCGCTTGGTCAGCGGGTCCTCGACGAGTTTCCGCTCAGGAACCAAAGACTCGATCGATGCCCCGCCACGCGAGCTGTCAATGATGCCGACCGGCACACCCAGCGCTCGATGCAAGTTCGCCCCAAACGAATACCCGATCGCTGACATCTTGGGCGCCTCTTCGGGCGTACTGACGAACCAGCCTTCATTCACCAGCACCTCGGCGGGAAAATCCTTCTGCAGATCCTGCTGCTCGTTGTTTGTAAATTTCAGAAAACGGAGTTCCGGAAGATCCGCCTGGGTCGCAAGGAAATCTTTCTCGATCGTCTTCTCCAACGACCAGGCCATATTGCTCTGCCCGTTCATCACCCAGACATCGCCGATCAGCAGGTTCTCAAGCGTGACCTTTTCGTCGCCCGCGGTCACGGTGAGCGTCTGTGGCGTTGCGTTGGCTTCTTGTGCCGCGAAGGTGACCTCCCATCGCCCGTCCTCGCCCGTCGCCTCGGCTTTCAAGGGCTTATCCGAGAATGTCGCGGTGACCGTGACCGGCGTGCCCTTCGCAGCCCAGCCCCAAACCTTGATCGGCTTATCCCGCTGCAGCACCATGTTGCTCGAAAAGATGCCATGGACCTTCAGCGACTCCGCCCAGACCGGCGACGCGACCGCCGCGCAGAACAGAAACAGCACGATAGCCCGAGACACGGTTTGCTTAATCGACATGGGGTTCCTTCTGAATATTGAATAAGATGACAGCTAGCGATTCTAACCGGCCCCATTTCGCAACGGAGCCAGCCACCGCCGATTGAGACGCTCAGCGGTCCTGACCATTTCCAACCGATCCCACAATTGATGCCCAGCCTACGACCCCGCCTCAGAGCCTAAAAAGGCCGATTTAACTAAATCCTAACACAGAGCTAACAATCATCGTCTCTCTACGCCCCCGGAATCCCCCTCGACAAGCTCGGGATAAACCCCCTCGACGCCGCTCAGCTTCAACCCCTCGCGCACCATCGCCCCAACCTCGCCCAACGAAAAAACCGCCCCGATCAGGGACGGCCGCGCCGCTTCTACACTCCCGCCTCTCAACAGGGCTGCCAACCATCATTTGCTTCTATCGAGACACCCCCAACCCATCCCGCGCGCACAACCGCACACCACCCACCACCTCCGCAACGCCGGGCCAGCGCCTCGGCCGACCCCCACC
>JARFRI010000080.1 GCA_029287335.1 Phycisphaera sp.
CGCTTGGAGAGATCGCGGAGGACCTCGTCAAGGTCGCCGACGTATTTTTCCAGGTGCGCGAGCTTCTCTTCGATCACGGTCATTCGGGCGTCGTCTTGCATAGGCGGATCGTAACCCAAATGCTCCCGGCAGAAGCCAGGAGCAACCACAGTCTACCGGGAGTGATATGAGAGCAGGGCGGAAGTGGGTTGCCCCTGACTTGCGCCTAGGGCTTTGAACCACTTCATTGCACAAACGCGACTTCGAGCAGCGAGACGTCGTCTGCAAAGGATTCGCGGATGCCGCTGTAGTCGCGGACCTGATGGATGACTTGTTCCAGGCGGGTTTTAGAGCAGTCGCCGCAGTTGGCTTGCCGGATGATATCGCCGATGCCGTCCAGGCCAAGGAGCTTGTCGTCTTCGCCGCCACGGACTTCGTACAGGCCATCGGAGAAGAGGTAGAGCCGGCTGCCGGGTTCGATGTGGATCGACTCGGCGGTGTACTTCGTGTCGGGCACGACGCCGATCATCAGGCCGGGTATGCCTAGGCTCTGACGCTCGCCTTCTCGGCTGATCAGCACAGCGGGGTGGTGGCCGGCGGCGGCATAGGTCAGCGTGCGTGTCGAGCGCTGGTACACGCCGTACCAGATCGTGAAGAACTTATCGTTGTTGCGCTCCATCGGGAACGCGTTGTTCAGCGTCTGGACCAGCGCGGCCGGGTCGCGCGGGTCGGCAGAGAGTTGTCCGGACCGGATCGCGTTGCCCGCCGAGACCGAGAGCAGCGATGCGCCGACACCATGGCCCGTCACATCAAGCAGCCAGAACGCCTGGTGGTCATCGTCGATGTCGTGGTAGCCCAGCAGGTCGCCGCCGAGTCGTGACGACGCGATGAACTGGTAGTCGATGTGGACCGGCTCGTCGATACCGACCTCGCGGGCGGGCAGGAACTGAGTGACGTACTCCGCCGCCTCGGACAGTTCCCGGGCCAGGGCCTGTTGGGAGGCGACGAGCGCGTTGCGCGTCTCGATCATGTCGCGCTGCGTGGCGATCACCCCGAGCATGCCCAGCTCGCGCTCGGCCATCGCCGCCAGGTGATGAAACTTGGTCATGTCGTCATCGGTGAACATGCGTGGCTGGGTATCGACCACACACAGCGTCGCGACGTTGTGCCCCGACTGGCTCTTCAACGGATGGCCGGCATAAAACCGAACGTAAGGCTCACCGGTCACCATCGGGTTATCAAAAAAACGCGGGTCCTTGAGTGCATCCTCGACCACCAACGGCGTGTCCTGCAAGATCGCGTGCCCACAGAACGATTCGTCTCTAGGCGTCTGCGTCACCACATCGCACAGACCGATCTTGGACTTAAACCACTGCCGATCCGAATCAATCAGCGCGATATACGCGATCGGGACACCCATCACCGCCTTGGCCAGCGACACGATCTGATCGAACCGCTGTTCACTGGGGCTGTCCAAGAGCTCCAGGGCGTGCAGCGAAGCCAAACGTTCTTCTTCATTCTCAGGCAATACCGGTGCGATCATTGCGTTGGTCCTATTCAGGCCTGGGACTGAGCCTGTTATTCAAACGTAGTACGCAGGCGTGTTATTCCAACTCAGCATAGGTCGCAGGTTTGGGCAATCGTAAGAAAACCGTGATGAACTTCAGAAAAGCATCAAAATCGCCGAAACTTTCTGGCCTGCCGACGGTCTTAACCTTTGGAAACGATGCCTGCTGATTCGCCCAAATGATAAAACGAGGTCAAGGCCCTTGCCGTCAACAACACTTGGCGGATAAAGTAGGACGGGCCTGACCGGGGCGTGTCGAACGCTGGCACACAAGCGAGAGAAACACGATGACAAGCAAACCATCGCGATCGTCTAAAAGTTCAAAGCAACAGGGTTACAAAGTCTGGCACTTCGCCTGTGCGGTGCCCGCCATCGCGGTGACGCTCCAGCTCATGCTCGGCTCCCTCACGCCGCTGCCCCAAGAGCACAACCCCTATGTCACGCGCTACGCCTCGTCCTTCCCAAAAGAGTACCGGCCTGGGTATCGCTCTGAGTACCGCCACAACCGCCTGCCGGAGATCGACATCCTCCCGCTGAACCTGCGCGGCGACATGACCGGCCCACTCCTGGCCAGCGTGATCAAAGAGTACTTCCCCGACTCCACCACCGAGCACGCCACCGACCTGCGCGACACCATGCCCCCTTGCGACAACCCGCGCATGATCGTCATCCTTCCGAAGGAAGACCAGCCGGTGTTTTGAGGGGTATTACTACAAAGACAGGAATTGGGCCAAGGCTTGTGCTTTGATCGATCTACAGGTCGAAGATCAAACGCAGCGCCGTTTCAATCGCGGGCAAGGTTGAGGCTTCAAGTGTTCCTTCGCGGTTGCTGATCCGCGAAACATCCACCGCCCGCATTTGTTTCAAGTTGATATGCCGAGGCTTATCCAAGCCATTGCGCTTTGTCGGTTTGAGATTGACCACAAATGGCCAAGTCTTGTGGTTTGGGAGTAGGGGGGCGACGATCACCGTCCGTGATTGGTGGTTGATCAAGTCGGCAGAGATGATGACGCAAGGTCGCTTCTTCTGGGTCTCTGCCCCGCGCGTCGGCTCAAGGTCCACCCACCTGATTTCAAGCTGGCGGTAGTTCATCAAAGAGCCCGTCGTCAAGTGTGATGTCCCACTCAGAAAGCTTGTCCTGATAATCCGCGTCCTGGGCCTCCTCCAAGTTCGCTGAGATGACCGCAGCGCGCAACGCCCGCTGGCGTTCGTCTCGGAGGAGTTGGCTGATAAACGCACTCTTATTCCCGCCGCCTTTTTCTTGCAGGAACGTAGCGGCCTCATCGTCGAGAGTAATGGTTGTTCGGTAAGTCATATCGGGTGCTCGAGCGTTTGTATTAATAATATCATACTATTCGTATGATTGAAAATCATACTTTAATCGCACCCGATGATCCGCGTTTAGAGCGATTTGGACCGGTTTTCGTTGCGAAGCGATGGGTAAGAAATTGCATTACGCCAGCAACTTCACCACCACCAGTGTGATGTCGTCGTTTTGTTCTCGCTTGCCACGCCATTGCTTGCAGGCAACACTTACCGCGTGAGCGATGTCTTCAGCGCTGCCGTTGGCTGCCTTGCGAATGACGTCGCGCATGCGGTCTTTGCCGAACTGTTTGTTCTCGGGGTTGAAGCACTCCCAGATGCCATCGGTGCCCATGGCCAGGATGTCGCCGGGCTGTAGTGCGTCGGAGGTTTGTTCGTTGTACTGCCAGTCGCTATCGATGCCCAGGGGGATGTCGTGGCCCTCGAGTTCGAAGAAGGTGTCGTCGGCGGGGCGGTAAACGACGACGGGGTCGTGGCCGGCCGAGAGGTACCGCATGTGGACCGGCCCATCGGTCTGGCCGGGGTTCTCGATGATCAGGTACATGACGGTCATGAATCGGCCGGTGAACTCGCTGTCGCAGAGTTGTTTGTTGACGGCGGTAAAGACCTGGCCCAGCGAGCCGGTGGTGTTGGCGTAGGATCGGATAAGCGCTCGGCCGGTGGCCATGAGCAGGGCGGCGGCGATGCCGTGGCCGGTGACGTCGCCGACCGCGATGGCCAAACTCTCGGAACTGATTTGGTCGAGCTCGATGAAGTCGTAGTAGTCCCCGCCGGTCTCGTCGCAGTACTCGCTGTGGCCTGCGATATCCAGGCCCTTCATCTTCGGTGGGTGCTGGGGCAGCAGGCTTTGCTGCACCTGCATCGCTACGGCCAGCGACTCGCGGATCTTCATGCGATCACGCAGGGCCGGCACCATCTTGTTAAACGCGTCGCCGAGTTGGCCCAGCTCGTCTTTGCGCTGGACGTTGACCCGCGCGTCCAGGTCGCCACCTGCAACACGGTTCGATGCCGCCGCGAGTTCACGGATCGGTCGGGTCAGCCGGAACGACATGAAGAACGCCGAGGCTAAGACGATGAGCAGCAGCACGGTCAGGATCCCGCCGGTGGTCACCAACGACGCGGCGAGGTCTTCATTGAGCTGCTTGACCGCTTGCTCGGCCGGTTGTTGGATCGTCCGCGTCGGCGCAATGATCATGGCGAAGACAGGCCGGCCCTCTTCGCCATTGCCGATCTGCCCATAGGCGATCATGCGGTCCTGCCCATCGATGAAGACGCGGCGGACGCCGTCTTTGCCCTCGACCAGATCGTCGGCAACCAACTGACGATCGGCCGCGCTGTCGAAGCCAACCGTCTCGATCATTGGCTGATTCATCTGTCGGCCGTGATCGTGCATGATGTCCGCAACGATGTAGACGTCCGCGGGGAAGGAGGTGTCGGCGACCTGGTCGGTGTTGTCGCCCGGCCGGTTGGCGTCCCGCGGCCGATCGATGCGGTCGCGCAACTCGCCTTGTCGGTTGTCAGGCGCAGGGCGATCGATTCCTTCGCGCGGTGCGTTACGCAAGGGGCGCAGTCGCTGGCGATCACGGGCCGGGTGTCCAGCCACCACAATCACGTTCGCGTCCGCCGCCCATGCGGTGTTGATCGCGCCCGGGTCCAGCAGCTTGCTGACGCGCAGGTCGATCGCAGTCACGCCCGCCAGCGCCCGACCCCGTCCACTAACGGGTTGAGCAAAGGTGATGATCAGCTGCCCCGTTGCGGCATCGACATAAGGCTGGCTGGTGACCGCGCGCCGGGCATTGACCGCGCGTTCGTACCATTGCTTTTCCTTGGGGTTGTAGTCGTTCGGGAACACCGACTTTGCGGGGTATGAAAAGTGCATCCCCGACTCGAGCGTCGTGTACTGCCAGAGGATCGTCTCGTCGACCTTGTCGTTGATGTCTCGATAGACCGGGGTCATGCTGGCGAGTTTGTCCAGCTCTTGACGGGCGTCATCGCTGACTTGGTTTTCAAACGACAGGTAGACCTGTGTGTCGTAGCTGACGTTGAGTGGTTGCAATTCGCCATCGTCGGCAACCACCGCGTGTCGCAGGCTCGACTCGATCCGATACGGCCCGGTGCCGCCTTCTTCAAACGCGGCAAAGTCCTGCACACTCGGGATCGTCGCGCGATCACGCCGGACCGGACCCACGAGCCGGAACTCCACCTCACTGGCTTGATTGTTTAAAAGCGACAAGCCAAGCCGGCCGATCTGGTCCAAAGAGTTGGCGTAGCCTCCAACGGTGCGCTGCATGTCCGCCTGCGCCTGATCGTTGAGCTGGCCACGCATCTGAATGGCGACCTGACTCTGCAATCGGTAGATCGAGACGGCCTGCACCGCGCGCACCGCCAGCATCGGCAGCACCGCCGCGATCAACAACACCAGCATGACTTTCCTGCGCAACGACATGATCAGCGATGATATCGGTTATTCACCCAGAGGAACACGCGGCAGAGCGCTCCCACGCAACGAGAAGCCAAAACGCCCGGCCCTTATGTGGGCAGGCTGTCTACAACCTGACGTTAAGTGTGGCGGCAATGGTTTGTTCCTTTCATTTACATGCAGCAATCCATGGCGCTTTGAATCATCACTTGTCAAGTGCGTAAATGTGGAGAGGTTGTATTGACACACTAGTGCTACAGTCGTTAGTTTGAGCGTTGCGTTAATGACTTCAACGCCGCAGGTGTTCATGGCTAACCGAGGCAGCCCCAGCCCAACCAGCCCATCCGTTACCCTGCGGTTGAAACGGTGGATCGAACTTCGGAGCCGCGATGACCCGACTGGACAGCGCGCAGTGGCAGCGTCTGATGGACTACCTCCGTGAGCACCACGGACCAATCTGTCGGCAATGGTTTGAAGAACTCGAACCCGTGGGCATGGACTCGGGCTGGCTCGAGATCCAAACCACGACCAATGTGCAGCAGAACTACCTGCAGAACAAGTGCCTGGACCCCTTCAACGAGGCCGCGCAGCACGCCACCGGTGCGCTCGTCGGCGTCAAGTTCGTCAGTGAGTCCACACGCACCACCGTCCCGCGACACACCGCGTCTCTGGGCGGGGTATCAATCGCCACCGGCGCGACCGTGCCCAGGCCGCTGCCCGACTACATGGTCGGGGATTACGACGCGGACCAGATGGTCCTCTCGCCGGACTACTCGTTTGAGAACTTTATCTCCGGGCCCAACAACCGCCTGGCTTATGCCGCAGCTGTCGCCGTCGCCGACCAGCCCGGCACCGCGTACAACCCGTTGTTCATCCATGGCGGCGTCGGCCTGGGCAAAACCCACCTGCTCCAAGCCATCTGCCAAAAGATCCTCAACGCCAACCCCAACTACCAGATCCTCTACGTGTCCTGCGACGCGTTTATGAATCAATTTTTTGAGTGCGTGCGCAGCGGCAAGATGAGCGAGTTCCACCAGCGCTACCGCCACGTCGACATGCTCGTCATCGACGACATCCACTTCCTCGCGGATAAAGAGCGTAGCCAGGAAGAGTTCTTCCACACCTTCAATGAGCTGTACCAGCACAACAAACAGATCGTGCTCAGCTCCGACGCCGCGCCCAACGAGATCCCCAAGCTCGAAGAGCGGCTCGTCAGCCGATTCAACTGGGGCTTGGTCGCGCAGGTCGGCAAGCCCTGCTTTGAGACACGTATCGCCATCCTCCGGGCCAAGGCCCAGCTCCGCAGCGTCGAGGTGCCCGAAGATGTGCTCGAACTGATCGCCAGCCGGGTCGACACCAACGCACGCGAGCTCGAAGGCGCGATCACGAATCTCATCGCCCACGCCAAGCTGCAGAACCTGCCTATCGATATGGACCTGGTACGCGAGATGCTCGGTGCCGAGGCGCCCACGCCGCGCAACAACCAGGTCACCCTCCAGGTCATCATCGACGCGGTCACTAACTTTTATAACGTCAAGCTGCAAGACCTCCAGTCCCGCCGCCGGCACAAGTCCATCACCGAGCCGCGCCAGATCTGCATGTGGCTGGCCCGAAAGAACACCCGCTTCTCGCTCGAAGAGATCGGCGGGTACTTCGGCGGCCGAGACCACACCACCGTTATGCACTCGATCAAGACCGTCGATAACCTGTCTCTTATACACATCTCCGAGCCCACGAGACTGTGGTCCGGATCTCGTATGCCGTCATATGCTTTAAAAAGGGGGGGGGGGGGGGGGGGGGGGGGGGGGGGGGGGGGGGGGGGGGGGGGGGGGGGGGGG
>JARFRI010000083.1 GCA_029287335.1 Phycisphaera sp.
TTGTTACGCGGCGGCTACTAACGTTACGCCGAACCCTTTTGGCCGAAGTTGGGTGGGTCTTCGGCGAAGGCTCGGGCTTTGGGTAAGAGCAGTTCCTGAGAGAGGATCTTGATGCACGCGGCGACGGGCACGGCGATGACGACGCCGAGTAGGCCGAGGACGGATCCGCCAGCCAGTACGACGAGTAGCACGGTCAGTGCGTCCATGCCCGTGGCTTTGCCTTGGACGAGTGGCTCAACGACCCAGCCGTCGAGTGATTGCGCGACGAGGTAGACCACCGTCGGCCCGACGACCGCCCACAGGATCGCCATGCCTCCGCCACTGGCACTATCGACCACGGTCAGGATGACCGCCAAGGGCCATGACAAGATCGCGGCGAACGGCAACAGGTTCAGCACACCCCCGAGCACACCCAACAACAGCCAGTACGGCACACCCGTGAAGCGCCAACCGATGCTCAACACGATCATCACGACTAGTGATTGAACCAGTCGGCCTCGGATAATCGCGGAGACGGTGACATCCATTAGGCCAAGGATGCGCAGGGTTTCATCGCGATAGGGCTTTGGAATAAAGTCAGTGAACCAGGCTTTGAGTCCTTCGAGCTTCCATGAAAAGATGAAGAAGCAGAAGGCGGTGACCAGGGCAAAGATCGCGAAGTAAGAGACGTAGCCGAAGCCGGTGAGTAAAACATCGGTGCTGATGCCCAGAGCCTTTTGCGCAGCTTCTGTATCGACCTTGGTCCAGTCCAGGCTTTGAATGAACAGATCGATGCGCTGCTTGGCTTCTTCGGGATCTGTTTTCATCCACTTCAGAACCGTCTCGGCGTACTCGGGCGATTTATCGATGAACAACCTGACTTGTTTCACGACGCTGAAGATGATGATGGGGATGGTAACCAGCAGGACGAGCGCCACCCCGCCGAGGATGATGCCGGCGGTCACCGGCCTTTTGATCTTGTGTCGCCTCTCGGCCCAATTGCTCAGCGGGCTGAAGATGTACGCCAGGACAAGCCCCAGTAGTACCGGCGTCAGCACCGGGCTGAGTTTAGCCAACAGCCAGTAGATCGGCGGGATCACAAACGACAGGAACAGGAAGAAGACGATCGTGCCCAGCACCCACTGGAACCACAGGCGTTGCCAGACGTATCGCGCTTTGGCTGGGCGTTTTTCAGTCTCGCCGTCTCGTTTGGGTTGCTCGTCTGACTCGGCCATCCGATTAGCGTATAGCGTACAGGGCCTAGCGTCGAACCGAGGAAGAGGATCGACGCTAGGCCCTGTGCGCTAGATACTAAATCAGTCGCCGGTTTTACCAAGCATCAACGCTGGCTCGAACGCACTGGCGAAGTCGAAGACGTTGTTGAAGTCGTGGATCGTGTCGTCGTCGGTCTTGCGCATCAGGCCGCCTTCGACCATGGCGAAGACGATTTGGCCAAAGTCCCTGCAACTGGTGATGGACCAGCGTCGCAGGACGGTGCGGGCCAGCAGGCCGTACTCTTTGATCGCGAAATCCCGCAGGCCTCCACAGAGGTCTTGACCGCTGACGTGGCGCTGGGCCTCGAATTCGTCGGGGTCGATTTCTTCGAAGACGTCGTCGATCTCGCCGTGCAGACGGGTGACCGTGAAGTCCAGGCCGCGCTGCACGAACAGGTACGCCTCGACGGGGTAGCGTGTCCGTTTGGCAATCGTGGCGAGATCTTGGTCGATCGACATAGGGTTGGTTACTCGGCGATTGGGGCGTTGAAACGGGTCAAAACCTTCAAGATGAAGTATAGCCTGCGGATCGGTCCCGCGCCTAGGCGAGTTGGTTAATTGAGCGGTGGTTTTTTGATCGCATGGTGTCAGGCGGTCGCCTACCATGCCCGGCCGTGAGAACCGACGCCCTAGATTACCACCTGCCCGACGAGTTGATCGCCACTCAGGCCGCTGAGCCCCGGGACAGCGCCAAACTGCTGCTGATCCGTCGCGAGTCGCAAACGTTGGAGCACCATTGCGTTGCGGACTTGCCGAAGCTCGACCTATTCAGCCCCGGCGACCTGATGCTCGTCAACCAGACCCGCGTGCTGCCGGCCCAGCTGACCGGCGTCCGTCAAGGCACCGGCGGCCGCGTGACCGGGCTGTTCGTCAACGCCGACAGCGAACGCCAATGGCGCGTCATGCTTGAGTCGCGCGGCACACTGACACCGGGCGAAGTCATTCAACTCGTCGCCGAAGATGCGAAGGTTAAGCCCGCCGAGCTAGAGCTTACCGCGTCACTTGGTAACGGCGAGTGGCGTGCTCAACTGCGCGGGCAAGACGACACCGCGGGCGTGCTCAATCGCCTGGGCAAGACCCCCCTGCCGCCTTACATCCGCAAGCAACGCAAGAAGCTGGGCCAAGGCGAGATCACGCCCGACGACCAGACCCGCTACAACACCGTCTACGCCCAGTCGTCTGGCTCGGTCGCCGCGCCGACGGCGGGCCTGCACTTCACCCCTGGCCTACTTGATGCGTTGAGTCAGTGTGGTGTGAAGCGTGCTGCCGTCGACCTGCACGTGGGCCTGGGCACCTTCGCCCCCGTCCGCAGTGAGCAGCTCGAAGACCACGAGATGCACCGCGAGTCCTATACCGTCCTACGCGACACGCTCGACGCCATCGCACAAGCCCGGTCCACCGGCAACAAGCTCTTCATTGTCGGCACCACCACCGTGCGCGCGATTGAATCCCTACCCGACGATGCGCTCGATCCCAATCGATACCCCGACGGCATCACCGCCTCGACCAACCTCTTCATTCGACCCGATGCCGGCTTTACCTTCCGCTACACCGACCGCTTGATGACCAATTTCCACTTGCCTCAGTCCACCCTGCTCGCGCTGGTCGCGTCGTTGCCGGGCGTTGGGCTGGATCGGCTGATGGCGATCTACGAAGAAGCTGTCGCCAATCAATACCGCTTCTACTCGTATGGCGACGCGATGCTGATCGTCTGATTCAGGGAATCGGGAGTAGGCAATCCGGAATAGGAACCGCTGACAAGCCAATCACGCTCAGTAACGCTAAAATCATCGATCCACGCCAGACGAGTCGGTCAATTCCCGATTCCCTACTCCCGACTCCCTAAAAACCATGCCCCTGGACCAGCCCGACGAGCACGACCCGACGAACGACCCGGATTACTACCGGGGCGAACTCGATGATCAGGGCCATTACAAGCTCGATAGCGACACCACCATGCCGCTGGGCGATCACCTCGAGGAACTGCGCAGCCGAATCGTCAAGATGCTCATCGGCGTCGTCCTCGCGCTGGTCATCACGATCTACTTCGGCTTCCAGATCATCGGTTGGCTGGCCCAACCCCTGCTGCACGTCCAGGGCATGCTCGGCATCTCCGCCCAGCCGATCCAGACCGACCCGACCGCCGGCTTCACCAGCGTCTACCTCCGCGTCGTTCTCATCGCCGCGGTCATCCTCGCGGCGCCTTGGATCATCTGGCAGGCCTGGCAGTTCATCGTCGTCGGCCTCTACGACCACGAGAAAAAAGCCGTCCACGTCCTCGCGCCGTTCAGCACGATCATGACGTTCCTCGGCGTGCTGTTTACGTACTACATCCTGCTGCCGATCTCGTTGGCGTTCTTTATCAACTTCGTCACGCTGTACCCCGAGTACAAGGTGGACACCGAGCCGAGCATCGTGACGCAGTGGGTGCTCAGCCCGTATGCCAAGGAGCAAGGCAGTAATCGGCCCAAGGGCTTTGAGTTCGATACCGAGCCCTTGAACCTGCCGACGCTGGCGACCGCTCCGCTTAAGCCTCAAGAAGGCGACATCTGGATCAACGCCGAGCGCGGCCGAGTCGAGCTGTTTAACGACGGCAAGATTCGCGTGCTGGACCAGCGCTCCACCAACCTCATCACCCCGCTGCCCACGATGAGCGAGTACATCAAGTTCGCGACCTTTATGATGCTCGGCAGCGTCATCGCCTTCCAACTGCCCGTCATCATGCTCGTTGTGGGCTGGGCGCAGGTCTTAGACCCGCGCAGCATCACATCGATCCGTAAGTACGCGCTGTTCGTCAGCTTCGCGATGGGCGCCCTCTTAACGCCGGCCGACCCCTTAAGCATGTTGGTGCTCGCGATCCCGCTGTACCTGCTCTTCGAGTTCGGGCTGATCCTGATGAAGCTCACGTACAAGCGTGAGAAGATGCCGACGGACCTGTGATCCTGAAAAGTTCCCGTTTAGCGGGTGACGCGCAGCGTCCCGTGCGAATCATTTCAGATCGGTCGAACGGGACGCTGCGCGTCACCCGCTAAACCCTTCACCAAAGTCACTCCTCGGGCATCGGCAGCAAATCATCCTGCGTCAACCCGTTGGCCAGATCATCGACCGGGAACGCGCGATCGATGGTGTAGTCCCCCACCGCGGTGCGCTTCAGTGCCGTGAGGTGCCCGCCGGTGCCCAGCAGCTTGCCCAGGTCCCGCGCGATGCTGCGGATGTAGGTGCCCTTGCCACAAGCGATGCGCAGCTCAAGCCTCGGCCAGTCATAGGCCAATCGCTCGATCGAATCCACACGCACCTGTCGCGCTCTCAGCTTTAGCATCTCGCCCTTGCGCGCCGCTTTGTACGCACGCTGCCCATTAACGTGTACTGCGGAAAAATTCGGCGGGACCTGCTGGATCAATCCCGTCTGTTTGGCCAGTGCCGCATCAATCTGTTCCAGGCTTGGCGGCTGGGCGACCTCGACTTCTTCTCGCTCCATCTCCGCATCATCGGTCGCAGTAAACGCGCTGAGGTCGACGGTCGCTTCGTAGACCTTGCCCTGTCTCATGACCTGGGCGACAAGCTGCGTCGCTTTGCCGATACAGATCACCAGGACACCGGTCGCCAAGGGGTCAAGCGTCCCGGCGTGTCCGACCTTCAGTTTCTTAGGCCCCTTGACCTTCCCGCCCGCAGCGCCGCGCACCTTGCGTACCGCGTCCATGGACGTCCAGCCCAGCGGCTTATCGATGACCAAAAGGCCGTTGAGTTTGATGCCTCGTTGCTCTGCCGTCATCGGCGTCGATCCATCCTTGATTGCGAGCCAGTGCAATGGCCTAGGGGCGCAAGCCTGCTGGCTTGATCCTGTGGCTGAATCCGATAGCATACGTGGTCCCGCCGCGGGCAAACAAACCTTATGGACAGGTGGCTGAGCGGTTGAAGGCGCACGATTGGAATTCGTGTGGGGGCGCAAGCTCCTCGAGGGTTCGAATCCCTCCCTGTCCGCTTCAAAGAAGCCCCGTCTGTGCGGGCTTCTTTTTTCTTGACTTGTGACACGAGCGTCAAGTGACTCGACCACGAGATCTATTTTTGTCACGATCTGTGAACTCGGCGTTGTCCCGCATAGACTTCTACGCCACCTTGCGCGACGGTCAGGAGATCGCGCGAGTGCGTTTGGTAAGGTTGCGAATTGAGCTAGCCAGCAGGCGGGAAATAGATCTGGTCAACCCACAAGGCCCTGATCCATCCAAAGCGGGTTGAATAGATGGCCTGAACAGGCTTGGTCAGCGAGAAACCTCCTGATTTGTTTACTGTAGTACGATCTTCTCAAAGTAACTGAACGGCTTTGTTGCTCTGGAGATGACCATGCCGCTGTTCAAACGATCCCCGAAACCCACCGACGAGAGATCGGGCCCGACTGACGCCAAGGCGGACAGCCGGGTCCATCAGATCGGTCGCGAGCTACTCGACACCGCCCGAAAGCATCCCGACGCAAAGGGTCTGAAGGACAAGCTCGCCGACTGGGCGATGCAGGATGATGCGTTCAAGGTGCAATTGTTTCGGTTCATCGACACTTTCCCCGCGCTAATTGATCGCGAATCGGTTCACCGTCATTTGGTTGAATACCTTGCCGAGCCGCCCGCACCGGGGATGGCCGCGCCGATTCTGCCGCCGGGCATAGGGCTGGGGCTTAAGGCCGGGGGCATGATGAAGGGCGCGATGAGCAAGACGATCGCGGCCCAGATCAAGGCCATGGGCCAGCGTTTCATCGCCGGCACCGATGCCGCCTCCGCGATCCCGCACCTGCGCAAGCGCTGGGATGAAGGCGTTGGCTTTTCGGTCGACCTGCTGGGCGAGGCCTGTCTGAGCGAAGCCGAGGCCGCCGACTATCACGCGCGTTACACGGATTTGATCACTCGCCTGGCCGAAGAGGTCAAGGCCTGGCCTACAAACCCTACACTCGAAACCGATCACCTCGGCCCGGTGCCACGCGCCAACGTCTCTATCAAGGTTTCATCCCTGGTCGCCAAGTTCGATCCATTGGACTTTCAGGGATCGATCGACCGCTGCTTCGCGTCGCTTGCCCCGCTGCTGCGCTTAGCCGCCGAGCACAATGTCTTCATCAACTTTGATGTCGAGCAGAGCGCACTCAAAGAACTCAACCTCGCGCTGTTCATGCATTGCTGCGAGGCCATCGAATTCCCCGCCGGCCTCGCGATGCAGGCCTACTTGAAGTCGGGCGACGAAGACGCACAGCGCGTCATCGACTGGGCCAAGCGCAGCGGCCGACAGGTCACCGTCCGCCTGGTGAAAGGGGCGTACTGGGATTACGAAGTGATCCACGCGCAGGAGCAGGGCTGGCCCTGCCCGGTGTGGACGACAAAGCGCGAGTCGGACGCGTGCTTTGAGCGCATGGCTCAGCGGTTTGTCGAGAACACGCCCGTCGAGCCAGGCCAAGGCGGTGTCAAACTCGCGCTCGGCTCGCACAACCTGCGTTCGATCGGTTCGGTACTCACGGCGATTGAAGAACGCGGGTTACCAAAGTCGGCCGTCGAACTCCAGATGCTCTACGGTATGGGCAACGGGCCCAAGCACGCCGCGCTCGAGTACGGCCTGCGTGTGCGCGAATACGTTCCGGTCGGGGAGATGATCCCGGGCATGGCCTATCTCGTCCGACGCCTGCTGGAAAACACCTCGAATGAGTCCTGGCTGATGAAGGGATTTGATCAGAAGCTGGATACCAACAAGCTGTTTGCCAGTCCACATGTTGCGGCTGACGATGAAAAACAAGCCGCTTCAAAACAAGCCTCAGCCAGCGACCTGCTACCCGGAACCCCAGGTGTCGATCAAGGCAAGCCCTTCACCAACGAGCCGATGCGGGACTTCTCCGACCCCGATCAGAGCAAGCGTTTTTCTGTCGCGATCAATTCGGCAACGGTCCCCGAC
The DNA here is from genome assembly GCA_029287335.1 of Phycisphaera sp. Classification (GTDB taxonomy): domain Bacteria; phylum Planctomycetota; class Phycisphaerae; order Phycisphaerales; family Phycisphaeraceae; genus JAHQVV01. Next base: position 7,176 of record JARFRI010000083.1, read on the forward strand.
ATCGCCAACAGCGCAACCGTCGAGCAGGCCAAGCAGGCCGTCGCCACCGCACACGCGGCGTTCCCCGCTTGGCGTGACACCGATCCGATGGCGCGATCAGAGATGATGGTGGAGGCCGCTGACCTGATGCGGCAGCGTCGCGACGAGTTGTCTGGCATCATCATCAAAGAAGCGGGCAAGCCCTGGAAAGAAGCGGATGCCGACGTCTGCGAAGCGATCGATTTTTGTCACTACTACGCTCGGCTCGCCCCGCGTCTATGCACGGAACAACCCTTGGGTGAGTTCCTTGGTGAACGCAACGATTTGTTCTATCAGCCGCGCGGCGTCGCAGCAGTGATCAGCCCTTGGAACTTCCCGCTGGCGATCTGCACCGGCATGACGGTCGCGGCGCTGGTCACGGGCAATACCGCGATCGTCAAGCCCGCCGAGCAGACGCCCGGCATCGCGTCGGTTATGGCGGGCCTGTTCTGGCAAGCCGGCGTGCCACGCGAGGTGCTGCAGTTCCTGCCCGGACAAGGCGAGACCGTCGGCGCGGCGTTGGTACGCGACCCGCGCATCAGCATCATCGCGTTCACCGGCAGCAAGGCTGTGGGCCTGGACATCATCCATGCCGCGGGACTGACGCACGAGGACCAACTGCACGTGAAGCGCGTGGTCTGTGAGATGGGCGGCAAAAACGCGGTGATCATCGATAGCTCGGCCGACCTGGATGAAGCGGTAGCCGGCGTGGTCTACTCGGCCTTTGGCTTCGCGGGCCAAAAGTGCTCGGCATGTTCCCGCGTGATCTGTCTGGACGACGTACACGATCGGTTCCTTGAGCGATTTGTCAACGCGACTAAAGCATTAACCGTCGGCGACCCGATTCATCCCGGCTGCGATGTTGGGCCCGTTATTGATGATGATGCGTTCGGCAAAATTCAACACTTCATCGAGCAAGGCAAGCAAGAGGGCACACTTGAGCTTGGCATGACCCCCACCGCTACCCGGGCTCAAAGCAAGCCACTGGTCGGGCCACACATCTTTAGTGGGATCACGCCCGAGCACCGCCTGGCCAATGAAGAGGTCTTCGGCCCGGTCGTGGCGGTAATGCGTGCAAGCTCGTTCGATGAGGCACTGGCCATCGCCAATGGCTCGCCCTACAAATTAACCGGTGGCCTGTTTAGCCGAACGCCCAGCCACATCGCCCGCGCCCGCCGTGAGTTCCGCGTCGGCAACCTCTACCTCAACCGTGGATGCACCGGCGCACTGGTCGGTCGCCAGCCCTTCGGCGGGTCCGGCCTGTCGGGTGTCGGCTCCAAAGCAGGCGGGAGCCAATACCTCTATCTGTTTGTTGAGCCGCGCTGCATCACCGAGAACACGATGCGCCGAGGCTTCGCGCCGGGCTTGGCAGATTGAGTCACTATCAACCCATGAGTCAAGCCTCAACGCCGATGAGCGTTTACTCGCTTACTGCTTTGCGATACATAAACGAGTCAGAGGTTAGCAAGGACACGATGACCGCTTTGAAGCTGCCGCCGCTGTCGACATACGCTTGGTCCGCATCGATTAGGCTCTGCGCGTCGGCGAGCGTTTCGTTGCGTCCCATGTAGTAGCGGAAGGCGTGGCGGATGATGGACTGTCGGACGCGCTCGGACTTGGCGATTTTGTCGATCATTTCGAAGGGGTCTTCGACACTGCCATCCAGCTTTGGGTTGCCGGTGCTGTCCAGGGCACCATCGGTGCTGATCGGCGCGGTGGGGTACTCGTCGAAGGTGGACTTGCCGTTGCCGGCTTGGATCAGGTTGTCGGGGTGCTCAAGCTCTTCCTCGGTGCGGTAGCGGCCAAAGTCGTCGAACGCCTCGAAGGGCAGGCCCAGGGGGTTCATATGCTTGTGGCACTTCCAGCACTCGTCGGGCGTGGTGACCTGCTCGACGCGCTGACGGAAGGTCTTGTGCGGGTCATCGGGGACTTTTGCGTCCACCGTAATCGGGACGTCCGGCACGCGGCCAGCCAAGAGCTTCTCACGGATCCAACGCCCACGACGGATCGGGTCGGTGTGGAAGTTCTGCGAGTGCGCGATCAGCCATGCGGGGTGCGATAGGATGCCCTTGCGGTGAGGGATCGAGAAGGGCTGCTCGAGCGGGTAATCCCAGAAGTCTTTGTCTTCGATCTTCTCGCCGGTGTACTTGGTCGATCGGTGGCTGCCGTAGCGGCCGGTGCTCGGCGTTGGCGGTAGGCTATAAAAAATCGAGTGGTGGTAGTAGTAACCATGTGACCAGGGCACACGTGGAAACGGTGTTTTACCCATCGGGAAGAATTCGGAGAAGTAGTGCAGGTGGTTGACCAGGTTGCCGGCACCGTTCTCATCGGCCTTCATATTCCGAAACGTTTTCTGTGCTGCGATGAACTCGAAGTTCTCTTCGAGCACCTTCAACGGCTCGGTCTGCCAAGGCGTGTCCTTGAGTTTGTCCCAAATGGCGCGCCACTCCGCAATCGTGGCCTCGCCCCTCTCGCCACTGTACTGGTCGTAAACAAAGTACTTGTCCGACGTCAGCAGGTTTTCAAAAACATCCTGATCTTTTTCGACATGCCAGGTCACGATCATGTCCGCTTCACGGATCAACCAGCCACCGGTGCCAAGCGTGCCGCGCGAGGGGTTTTGGAACTTGCCTAGTGCGCGGGGCGGGTCTTTAAAGATGTTGGTTGCGGCGCGGTAGCCGAAGAAGTCGCGGAAGAAGCGGATGATCTTGGGGTGCGATGTTTCGTTGGACTTGTAGTGCCCGCCGTCGAGGGACGGATCGACCTTGCCGAAGTAATACGTTTGGTCTGCCAGGAGCCGCTCCACCTCGCGCTGGTAGTCGGCCTTGGTCAGCAGCCGGCCTTCCTTGGCGGCCTTGAGCAGTTCTTCATCCGGGCCACGGTCGCCTAGGGCATAGGAGATCGCAAACGCCGCTTCGTGTGGCGAGAGCATCTGTCGGCCGAATTCGTCTTTCTTACCTGCACCAAACTCCATGCGATACAAGAACTCTGACTCAAGCAGCACCGCCGTACACAACTGCCGAAGCGCCTCTTCGTTGCCCGCCATCTCCGCCATCGAGCGCGTCAAGCCGATGTACTTGCTCAGCTCCGCCTGGGTCGGGTCTCGGCGGAGCGCCAAATTGAATTGCGTGGTCACCGCCGCAGCAATCTGCTCGTCGCTCGGCTTGTCGCCCGAGGCGAGGATCGCCTTAAAAGACTCGGGGCCGAAGTTGCGGGGGTACCACCTGTCTTTTGGGTTTTCGAACTCAACTTTACGATGGTCTTGGCCTTGCCGCTTGGTCGCGAAGACCTGCTTGGCCGCGATCCACTTCGCGTTGTTGAGCATGACCAGCAGGTGCCCGCCGTTGAGCAGCGAGATGTCATAATCACGGACGCCCGAGTGGTTGGGCAGGACAAAAGGGTTGGTCACGCCGTAAAACTCGCGTGATTCATAGGTTTTGCGATCACGGTCGTCGAGTTCGAAGACATCCATAACGCGCTGCTTAAAGATCGATGGGCTGACCAGCCAGCGTCGCGCGGGGGTGTAGGCCTTCTCTTTGATGTCGCCGCTGAACAGCAGGTCGTGGTCGACGACGTTGCCGTAGCTTGGGTAGCGCATCTTGTCTTTGAGGTTCGCGTCGGCCGATTCATCGAGTTGGGTCGAGAACCAGGCCAGCAATTTCTCGCGCTCGGCCTCGGTGGGCTGGGGCTTGTTGCTCGGGGGCATCTCCTCGAAGTGAACCGACTCGTTGGCTCGCTCCAGTAGATCGGCGCGTGCCTCCGGCGCCAAATCCGCCAGCTTGTCGAATCGAACATTGCCTTTTTGTTTGTCCGCGCCGTGGCAATCGATGCAGTACGTGCCGACGAGATTTGTAACGTCTTTGGGCACGCTAGTGATCGCAGGCGAAGTCTTGGATGCGGCCTGAGCGGGTGTCTCCTGGAAAGGGATCACCATCAGGCACAGCATCAAGAGGCAAGCCAGGCACAGGGCCAAACGAACAGGCTTTCGAAGTGTTCTCACGTAATCAATCTCTTAGGCGTAGGGTCGAATCGCGGGTCTGGCGGTACTCGATCAGTCAGTCGGTTAGGACATGAGCTGGGCGATAGCGCCCTCCTGGTTGATCCCGTACTTGTCCAGGCCGGTGTCGAGCGCGCCGTAGTGCTCGATCGGGTTGCCGTAGGCGTTGAG